>JBKJIP010000416.1:0-5982 GCA_046598515.1 Fimbriimonadaceae bacterium
GTTTAGGGTTTAGGCAGGAGCATGTCCCCGGGCACGGAGGGTCTGGGCGCCCAGACCCCAGACCCCAGACCCCAGACCCCAGACCCCAGACCCTAAACCCCAGACCCTAAACCCAAAGTACAATCTGAGCATGGCAGTCGAGATTCTGATGCCCGAGCTTGGCGAATCTGTGCATGAAGGCACGGTGAGTCGCTGGCTTAAGAAAGTGGGCGAATTCGTCAAGGAAGACGAGCCGGTCGTTGAAATTATGACCGACAAGGTGAACACGGAACTCCCGTCCCCCGCCTCTGGAATCCTGGCTAAAATTTTGATCGAAGAAGGCGAGCTCGTCGAGGTGTTCCATGCGATGGGCATTATCGACGATGAAGGCGATGGCTCCGCGGTTGCGACCACCGATTCCGCCCACGACACGACCGTCGCGGTCATTAAGGGCGACACTCTCGAATCCGTGCCCCCCAAAGCGGAAACTGCTCCCGCCGAAACTGCACCCGCGAAGACCCGCGAACCGGGCGAGCGGCGCTGGTATTCACCCGTCGTCCGTTCGATGGCCAAAGCTCACAATGTCTCCGAGGATCAGCTCGACACCATCGCCGGTTCCGGCGAGCACGGGCGTGTCACCAAGAAGGATTTGGAAGCCCATCTCGGCGGCAAGGGTGTCACCGTTACGACTCAAGCGCCGGCCAAATCGGTAGAGAAGCCGAAGATCGAGGAGAAGCCGGTCGCCCCGACCGTCGCCGGCCCCGATCAGGAAATCGTAACCTTTACCGGTCTGCGCAAGATGATTGCGGACCACATGGTTCGCAGCTCGCAGATCCCCACGGTCACGACGCTCACTGATGTCGACGTGACCAATATGGTCAAGTTTAGGACGCAAAACAAGGACTCATTCGCCGAGCAGTTCGGCGTGAAGCTCACCTACACGCCGTTCTTCATCAAGGCCATTTGCGACGCCGTCGCCGAATTCCCCCTCATTAACGCCGCTCTCATGCCAGATGGCAAGCTGGTCATGAACAAGATCGTTCATATGGGCGTCGCCGTCTCCCTCGGCCCGAAGGGAGATCAAGGTCTCATCGTTCCCGTCATCAAGAACTGCAGCCAGAAGGGCCTCATTGAGATCGCCAAGGAACTCGAATCGATCGCGGCGAAGGCGCGGTCGAACACCCTCGCCGTCGATGATGTCCAAGGCGGCACGCTCACCCTCACGAATCCCGGTTCCTACGGGGCTGTTCTGGGAACTCCTATGATCAATGCCCCTCAAGCGGCGATTCTGGGGACCTACGCGATCAAGAAGCAACCGGTAATCGTAGACGACATGATCGCCATCCGCTCGATCATGAACCTGGTGCTCACCTACGATCACCGCATCATCGACGGCGGCGTAGCTGGACGGTTTTTGCTCAGCCTCAAGCAGAAGCTGGAAGCATTCGACTTCTTCAAGTAATCCTCAAAACCCCTCTCCGTGATGTTCGTGTCATGGGGAGGGGCAGGGGTGGGAAGAGAATTGATGGCCCAGGGAATCTTGATAGGCTTCTTTCCCCACCCCCCGGCCCCCTCTCCACGGCACGAACCTCCGTGGAGAGGGGGAGTCAGAGCTTTATCGACTTTCCGATCCGCATCCCTGTTTCCCGCGCCGCCGACTCGGTCAGGGCGGCGATCGAGACGACGAGGAGCCCGTTCTCGAACTTGCGGAAGAGGTTGACCGTGTGCGTATCCACGCCTTCCTGCTTGCTGAAATAGTAGGTCGCCAGCACCTCGCGGGGCACGCCCGGTAGTTCGATGATCTTCGTCGTCCCATCTTCCGCCGAAAACTCGGTCGCAAAGGCTCGAATCTCGCTGTCGGAGATGGTCGCCATTCCGATCAAGTTCATCCAATAGCCGAACAGGTAGGCATTCGCTTCCTCACCGGAAGCGTTATAAGACACGAAGTGATCGGCGATGATCTTGAACTCCGGGCCGAGGTCCTCGCTCTTGAACGGCAGCGATTCCGCTTCGCCGGGAAGCTCGACGGTGAGAGGGAATTCCGCGAAACTCGCCTCCACCCAACCATCCTGTAGCTTCCGAACGACCTGAGGCTTACCCGCATTGGCGGGCATCGAAATGGTCTTGTTTGCCTGCTTTGTAACCCAAACCCCAATTCCCACGACGATCCCCCCACCAATCACGAAGACGAGAGCTATGATGGCGATGATCGGCCAAGCCGATCGCGGCTTCGGAGGCGGAGCATTCCAACCCGGGTAGCCCGATGGCGGCGGCGGCGCCTGGGGCGGCAAATTCTGATGGGGAGGCGGGATTGGCGGGGGCATGGACTCGGACATCGTGCCAAACACGATACCCGTGCGGCTAAGGCGCGAAGCGACTCATCACCGCAGATGTCCTGGTTCCCCTGCGATGTTCGTGCTCTCGCGGCGGCTCGGGGTCGCTCTCGGTGGAGCAGGTAAACGTCCGGCTCGACCAGCGGTTTCGGCTTCTGAGACCGGCGGCTCGAGTCGTTCGCCGCCCTCGCGTTCTGGCGCAGCGAGAATCTGCGGGGCGCGAAACTGGCCGGTTGCGCCGAGAAGACGCGCCGAACGCTCTCGGCGCCGATTGGGCCGCAGATCCGTGTGCGCTTCGACCGGTGGATCGACGAGGCGAGGCGGGCCTCCGATCCGAAGGAGTTCGCCAGCGCGTGGCAGGGTGCCGGTGGCGAGTCCTCCGTCTCTTCGCCGCGAATTCATGCCCCCTTCATCTTGGCGACACGTGCAGTTCAAGTCGTGGCCCCTCAATAGAGAGGTGGGCGGCGAAGTGTCGCTCCTCGGAGTTCTCTATGAAATTGACTACCAAATTCTGGGTCGCAGCCGGCCTCGCAGCCGTTGCCGCACCTCTCGCGTTCATTGGTTCTGGATACGCTTCAGACCACGCCGACACGCCGACGCTCGTGGCCAACCCGGGCACCGACCTCACAGACGTGTTCATCTTCCCAAGCCCGTCCAACCCGGACAAGGTGACGATGATCATGACCGTCAACCCGCTGATCGCTATGGGCGCCGCCGCCGGCAAGAGCTTCGACCCCAACGTCCTCTACCAGTTCAAGATCGACAACGATGGAGACGCGGTGGAAGACCTCGTGATCCAGGCCAAGTTCAGCGGATCGGGAGGCCACCAAACGGTTTCGATCAGCGACCCGATGGAGCCGTCGATGACCGGAACCGTCAACACTCTGCTTCCGATGAACAAGGCCACCGGTCGGCTGAACCAGGCGTTCAACGCCGGCGGCGGAATGCGGGTGTTCGCCGGAGCCCGGGAAGATCCGTTCTTCTTCGACCTCGAGCAGTTCTTCACGATCCTGCCCGACCGAGCCACCCCGCTGACCGGCCAGACCGTCGCCAACCCGAACGAGCCGCAGGCGACTTCGTGGCGCCCGGCGGGCGAAGCCGTCGACTTCCTGTCGAACGGCGGATTCAATCTCCTCGCCATCGTCGTCGAGCTGCCCAAGAGCAAGCTGCGCAGACACGGCAAGGGCGCCGGATCGGTGATCGGTCTTTGGACCACCACTAGCACCGCCAGCGGCAGCGGATTCGTGCAGGCCGACCGTTTGGCCCGTCCCGTCGTCAACGAGGTGCTCGCCACGGTTGCCAACAACCGACACGAGATCAACAACATGATCTCTCCTTCGCAGGACCATACGGAGCTGAAGAACGATATCGAGAGCTTCCTGACCTATCCGGCCAATCGCTCCACCGCGATCAAAGAGGTCATCAAGGCCGTTCTGGTTCCTGACATGATGCTCGCGAACCTCAATGGCGTCGGCGCGGCGTATCTCGGTCATGAGACCGGCGGCGCGACCGGCGGAACGTTCGGCGGGCGCAAGCTTACCGACGACGTGGTCGACATCTCGCTCGGAATCGTGTTCGGCACGACGATCAGCGACCTCGGACTCGCCCCGGCGGACGGAAACGAGATCCCGACGCTGACCAGCGACAACGTGGGACCGGGTGGAAAGCACTTCACCGGGTCGTTCCCCTACCTCGGCTCCCCTCGCTGAAGGTGACCCACCAGCCGGTGCGCGCCCGTTGCGCGCCGGCACTTTTTGAACGAGAAAAGTCATGAAAACCGTCACAAGCTTCATCGGAGCGGGAACGCTCGTCGTCGTCGGGTGGGCCGCCTGGGCCGCCGTCCTTTCAAGCCCCGCGCAAGCCCAAGGCTTCGTGCCCGAGCCGGTCGTCCACGAGGCTTACGATCCGGAGAAGATCGACTTCAACATCCGATTCCACGAAGGGCGCGTCGAGCGCGACCCGAAGGGTGCGATCGGTTGGAAGATGCTCGGCGACGCCTATCTGGCCCGATGCCGAGAGTCCGATGACGACGAGTTCGCATGGAAGGCGGAAGACGCCGCGCGCAAGTCGATAGCGCTGCGGTCGAAGCTCAACCCGAAGGCGTACAATCTGTTGGTCAACAGCCTGCTCGAGCAGCACAGGTTCCAAGACGCGGTCGTCCAGGCACGGGAGAACATCGCCCGATTTCCGGACGATGCCGATGCGAAGCGCCTGCTCGTTGACACCCTCATCGAGGTCGGTCGGATCGACGAGGCCAAGGTCGCGCTGAACGACATTCCGAACGACGACAATCCAATTTCGACGATCGTGGCCGCCCGGATCGCCCGTGCTGAAGGGAACTCCCAGCGCGCGGCCGAGCTGTTCAAGCGCTCGCTTGCAAAGATGATGGACAGCCGCGGCGTGGCCCAACCCACGCTCGGCTGGGTGCACCAGCAGTTGGCCGCGTGCTTTGAGGCGCAGGGCGACCTGATTGGCGCCGATCGCGAGTATTCGCAGGCTCTGGTCTTCAGTCCGCGCAGCTACAAGGCGACCCTCGGAAAGGCGCGGGTCGCAATGAAGACGAAGCGACCTGCAGAAGCCGCCGATTGGGCGACGAAGACGCTCGACATCGCGAACTCTCTGGAAGCGGTCGCGATCCTCGGTGACGTTGCGGCCGTTCAAGGTGACAAAGAGCTTGCGCAACGGCAATACGGCAAGGTGCGCCAGATGTACCTCGACGAAGTTGCGCGGTTCGAAGAACTGGGTAAAGGCGGCGCTTTCAAGGTCCGCCCGATCGATCGGCAGTTCGCCACCTTCGCGGCGACCCACAAGATGTTCGTTTCGGATGCCAAGCCGGCGGCCGAGCGGGATCGCTCGAATCGCCCCGACCCCCAAGCGAATGCGACCTGGGCCCAGCTCGAAGCCTTGTCTGCAAATTGATCCGATATCTCCGGCCTTGCGCGGCCCTCACCGCTCTCGGAGAGGCACTGAAGCGTTGTTGCACGAACTTCCCGAGGGCGTGCGAATCGGGAAACCCGCACTCGGCCGCAACCTGCTTGATCGGAAGGGTCGTTCTCGCCAGCAGGTCCACCGCGCGGTTGGCCCGCCGCTCCAGCACGTACTGCTACGGGGTGTTGCCGTGCTCGGTGAGGAACAGGCGGGTGAGCTGGCTCTGCGAGATATTGAGCTGTTTGGCGAGCGCCGAGACGCGGATGCGATCCGCTAGGTGGTCCTCGATCCAACGCTCCGCCTCTTCGACGAACACGCTCTTCGATTCTTCATCGTTCGTATCGATCCATTTCGGGGTGAACGCCTGTAAAGATGCCTATCACCAAAGCGGTGCTGCCGATTGCTTCGGACAGCCCGAACCGGCGAACGACATAATGACTGAACGTCGAGTCGTGAAGTTCAATCTCCCCGTCGACGAGGCCCTTGACGGTGTCGAGGTCATATCCCGCCCCTCGAACAACCCGAACGAATGCGAAGTCGCGGCTCCATAACTCGGCCAGCAGCGCTTTGGTTTCGATCGCTTGGGCCCCCGCGGGAGCGATGGCGTCGATCGCTTCCTGAACCTCCAGGGTGAAGACTGGAAACCTCAATCCTCGTCGCCCTCTTGAGCGACTAGCAGCCACAGGTGCTCGTAAGCCACGCCCTGATTGCTCATCATCAAGTACACCGATGACCAAGACAG
>JBKJIP010000008.1:0-3734 GCA_046598515.1 Fimbriimonadaceae bacterium
CTCCCTTGCCACGCTCAGCCAAGCTCGAACGGCCGTGCCGATGGATGAACCGGCCGGTCAGGCCGTCGGCGGCGATCTTCAGCAGGCGAGAACCTTGCTTGCTTGCCTAGGAATGAGGGGCGAGATCGGGGGCCGCATCGTGAGCAAGCTCTCGGTGGGGGAGCGAACCAAGGTCGAAATC
Organism: Fimbriimonadaceae bacterium; assembly: GCA_046598515.1. Lineage (GTDB taxonomy): Bacteria > Armatimonadota > Fimbriimonadia > Fimbriimonadales > Fimbriimonadaceae > JANJUB01. The sequence goes on from JBKJIP010000008.1 coordinate 182, forward strand.
GCTTCCATGATTATGCGCGGGGCGAACGTGCTCATCTTGGATGAGCCGACCAATCACCTCGACATCCCGTCGCTGGTTGCTTTAGAGGATGCGCTCGCGGACTTCCCGGGTGTCGTCATCTTTGTCAGTCACGATCCCGAGTTCGTGGATCGCTTGGCGACGGACATTCTGACCCTTGGCGCGGCTATTGACCCGGCTTGATGACCCCGACGACGAGCCGATACTGATCGTCCGCCCCCCGTTTCTCGTGGGTGCGGGCGATCTTTTGGGCGGAGTTGGCGATGCTCTGGAAGGCTTCTATTCGCTCTTCACGACCGACGAAGCCCATGTCGAAACAAAGCGCGAGCGTGGGTGCCTCGCCGCCGACGGCCTCGGCCGAAGCAGTCTGCAGAAGTCCAGCAAGCTGGGCGGGAGATGTAGGATCGGTGAGCGGGGTTCCAGACGGGCTCAGCTCTCCGAGAAGAGCGGGATCAAGCAGATACTTTTCCGCCACCGATTGTAGAACGCGCTCCTTCATCTGCCGAACCTGTCGCTCCTCGATGAAGCGAATCAGTTTCACCTCTTCCAGGCACCGCAAGTGATAAACAAGCAGTTGGCGGGCGATTCCCATGGGTTTGGCGAGCCTTGCCGCCGAGCTTGGCTGACGCAGAGCGACCAGCAATCGCTGGCGCAGCGGATGCAGCAGGCAGGCCGCTTGTTCCGGGTCGCGCACAACGAGAAGGGATTTCACACTCAAAGGACGAAGGGGTAGAACCACAGGATGCGCGTGATAGTTCGGCCGCCTGGCTCCACCTTTGCCGAAGGTATTACGAGCGCAGGCATGGGTCGCCCCAATTTGGCTCTTGCCCTCGACCAGCATCGAGCATACGTCGAGGCGTTACGAGGCTGGAACATCCCCGTAATCGAACTCCCGCCCGATGACGAGCATCCCGATTCGACCTTCGTGGAAGATTGCGCCGTTGTCGCGGGGGATTCTATTATCTGGACTCGTCCAGGAGCCGCCTCAAGGCGAGGAGAAGTAAGGCGTCTCCAATCGGAAATGCCGTTCGCGCTTCCGAGTTTCGAGATTGAAGAGCCCTACACCGTGGATGGTGGGGATATCTGCCTGATGGATAACCGGTTCGTAATCGGAGTTTCCGACCGAACGAGCCGGCGGGGTTCGCTTCAATTCCAGAAGATTGTCAATTCGATGGGATTCGACTCCATCCTTATCGACGTAAGAGACAATCCTACGCTGCTGCACCTGAAGACCGGATTGTCATTCTTGGGAAGGAATACGATCGTCTGCCAGGCCCAACTGGCCGGATGTTTCACCGACCCGATCGTCGTCGCGGACGAGGAAAGCTATGCAGGCAATTGCGCTTCGTTCGGGGACGGGCTGGTTCTGATTCCAGAGGGGGCGCCAACCTTGCGCAGAGAGTTGGTCGATCGCGGATTCGAGGTCCGCGAGATACCGATGTCCGAGTTCCAGAAAATGGATGGCGGCATCTCCTGCCTGTCATTGCGCTTTCCATCCGATGTGTCCTAGTAAATAAGCCTAAGGAAACGCAAAGCTCGTCCCGACAATCCTACTGGGCCGCTCACGTAGAGCAGTCCCAAACCTAAAGTAGGTTGCGAGCTATGCAGAGTGAAAACCTAGAGTGCCAAATAGCGCAAGCGCAGATGGGACGCTATCTCGGCGGAGAGGGACTTTCTTCGGAAGCCATTTCCCAACTCGAGACGCACGTCCGCGCTTGCACCGACTGTAAAGCAGCTATTCAAGAGCGCCGACGCGCTCTGGAATCCGTGCTCGCCCTCCCGCTAACCGAAGATATCCCCGCCCTGAAAGTTAGTCGTTCCGTCAATATCAAGCCCGCATCCATGAAGTGGGTGGATGCCATCCGCCGAGAGCCGTCCGAACCGGCGACTCCCGAAGCGCGGAAGAAAGCAAGATGGCGAACCCCGGCCTATGCCGGCGGTCTCGTGGTCGTGCTGGTTGCGATGTCGATGCTCTCTAAAGAGCCGACCAAGGTCTTCGGTAATCGAGCAATCGATACCGTCGCGAATCGGCCGGCGGTCAAGGTTGCCTCCAACAGCCTGCCGCTCGTCGAGACATCCGGCGAATCCGCGATTCAAATCGCGGAGCCGAAGGCCACCTACTCGCTGCAGGACTTCGTCCCGCCGTTCCTTTTGATCGCCGTCAAGACCTTCAATCCTGAGAATACGGACAAGGCGTTGAACCGCCAAATCATGGAACTTGAGCTTGAGAAGATGAAGACCGCCACGGTTACCAAGAAGACCACGACGAGCCGCCGAAGAGCGACCAACGTGATCCGAATCTATCCAATCGCATCCGCGAAGGGAACGAAGAAGTGATGCGAAAACTCCTGATTGTTTTGGCCCTGGCCGCGCTGCCGATCGCCGGCTTTGCGCAAGCTACCCATGTGAAGGTCACAGCTCGCGGCGTCGATGTGCGCCCGATCATCCATGATCTCTTCGACCAGGTCAAGAAGAACTACGTTCTGGACCCGAACGTTCAACTCCAACTGTATATGTCGCTTCACGACGTGGAGTTCGACGAGGCCCTGGAGCTGATCTGCAAGACAGCCGGATTGACTTACGAGGTGCAGAACGGCATCTATTTCATCAAGGCCGACCCGAAGGGTCCCGCCGCCAAGCCGGTAGAGAAGCCCGTCGTGAAACCCGCGGACAAACCTGCGGACAAGCCAAAGGTTCAGTCGACGCCGATCGAGAAACCGATCGCGCCGGCCGCAGAACCCAGGCCGAAGGTCGTCTTCAATAACAAGCCCCGAACGGCGGAGGACCCCCTCATGGTCGTGCCTCCGGTCAACCGTAAGGCCGTGGTCAAACATACCGAGGCGCCCAAGGGAACCCTCGACAAGAGCGTCCTTAACAAAAGGATAACGACACGATTAAAGAAGGTCGATTTCCGAGCCTTGGTGATCGAGCTCGAACGTCAATCTGGACTCAAGATCGAGGTCGACGACGCCGTTCCTCAGTTCCAACTCGACGCCATCCTGCGAAGGACTTCGCTGAAGTTCACCCTCGATTGGATCTCGAAAGCGGCCCGTCTTAACTACGTTTTCACAGACAGAAATTCCATCCTCATACAGAGCGCACCGGCTCCGAAAGGCAGTTAGCGGTTCGTCAAGCATCAAAACCTCCAACAATACGCCCTGTGCCCTGAGAAAGCACGGGGCTTTTTTTGTCTCAGCCTTCCATAATTACAATGGAGCGATGGCAGAGCGGTTTAATGCGGCGGTCTTGAAAACCGTTGAGTGGAAACACTCCGGGGGTTCGAATCCCCCTTGCTCCGCCACCTTGGAACAAAGCTGGGCACCGTGCCCGACGATGTTCCCGAACCGCCTGCGGCAAGCGTCCGCAGCAAGTCAGACTTTGACCCCATGATCCGAACCTCGCCGTCGCTGACCTCGACCCGCTGCGCCAGCGCGCGCAGATGGTCGCGGCGATAGCCGCCACCGGACAGGCGCATCCGCTGGCGAGCGATCTGTGCGAACCTGGCAAGCATCGGCGCGGTGATCGCCTTCTGGCC
>JBKJIP010000228.1:0-14875 GCA_046598515.1 Fimbriimonadaceae bacterium
GGATAGGTCACGAAAGCTTTGACGGTCCGGTCGCCATTCTTCAGGTCGATCCATTCTCCGTGGCGCGGAGAGGCCAATAATTTGGTCTTGGCCCATTCCTGTGCCGAAGCGGTGCAAGCCATTAACAGGCCGAGTGAGAGCAAAGCGAACATTCGCATGAATCCATCATACGTCTTTCCCCTCGCCATAATCTGCAGTAGCCGTATGCCGACCACACCGAAAATCACCGGGACCTTCCTTGACGAGATCACCCACGATATCCCCAGCCAGAACTGGGGCGAGAAGGAGTGGCGGCGGGAATTCGAACTCTTCCAAAGAATCGGAATCGACACCGCCATCATCATCCGCGCCGGTTACAAGAATCGATGCATCTTCCCCTCCCGGACCATCCCCGACCTCTTGCCGGTTTACGATGACCTGGGCGAACTGTTTTTCTCCCTCGGCGACGAATACGGCGTCAAGATTTTCTTCGGCACGTACGATTCCGGCTTCTTCTGGTGGCGGCGGAGTTGGTGGAAGGAGGTCGAGCTGAACAAGCCGTTTCTAGAAGAGGTAGTCGAGCGGTACGGGCACCATGCCAGTTTCGGCGGCTGGTATCTCACCCATGAAACGGGCAAGAACGACGCCCACATCATCGAGATGTTCAACCATATCGGCGGGCACTGCCGAACCCTGAAGGATGTCCCCATCCTGATTTCCCCCTATCCGCAGGGGGCAAAGCAGGTGGGTGAAAACGCGCTGACGCTAGAAGAGTCTTTCGATCACTGGGATCGGGTTTTCGCCGAGACGCACGAGTCCTTCGACATCTGCGCCTTCCAGGATGGGCAGGTGCACTTTCAGGAGTTGCCGAAGTTCATCGAAGGTATCTCGGGGCTATCGAAGAAGTATGGAATTGCCCTGTGGTCGAATTTAGAGTCCTTCGACCGCGACATGCCCATCAAGTTCCCGCCCGCGGATTGGCGAAACCTGCGGTTCAAACTGGAAACGGCGGCGGCGGTCGCCGACAAGATCATAACCTTCGAATTCCCCCACTTCATGAGTCCGAACTCATGCTATCCGGCCGCGCACAATCTGTTTGCGAGGTATTCGGAGTTCTTGGAGCAATCTGCTAGCGACTAAGCCGACTCCCCTTTGCGTCTCTTCGCGCCCTTTGCGCCTTTGCGTTAAAACAGCTTTGCAATTAGGAGTTGGTCGGTAGTTCCGAAGCCTCTCTAACGCAAAGGCGCAAAGGACGCAAAGCTCGCAAAGGAGATCCCGGCCAATTGTGGGATGCGGGGGTTCGTACCGCGTCATCCGGGCCGGTCGGAAAGGCGCGGTACGAACCCCCACGCCCCACAATTGGCTTTAGGAACTTCTTCTCAGGGTGACCAACAATCGATCATGTCCTGTTTCCCCCGCGATGTTCGTGCGCGGGGGAACTGTTGGGAGGGAGTAGTGGAGTTACGACAAGGCGCTACTTCCCCGCAACCCATCCCTTCTTATCGCGATCCCATTTCTCCTCGCTTTGGGTTTCTTCTTTGTCGCCCGTTTTCTTCACCTTCTTTCGTTTCCCCGAGATCACCTCGCCCGTATCCTTGCGTTTCAGGACTTCGGTGGTGGTCACCGTTGTGCCGTCGGTGTGAATCTCGGTTATTGTCTCCAAGGGCTGGCCCTCGACTATCTCGCCGTTATCGACTCGCTCCACGACCGTGGACGTCCCGTCTCGATGCTTGATCAAGTGCCGGATGTAGCCCTTTCTCGCCTCTTGCACGAGCACGGTGTCGCCGGTCACGGGGTCAATGAAAGGCTCCGGCGGCAGAGCCTCAGTAGCGTGATTCTGGGCCGGGTCGGGTGTAAACGCCCAACTCAGTTGGAAGGGACCCGTCTGGCCAGGAATGGACTGTACGGCGATGCTTGCGCCTCCGTTTGAAAGCGTCAGCGCCTGAGTCTGGCCACCGTTCGGCAAGCGAACGGGGCCACTCAGGACGCCCACCGTCAAGGAACCCTTCAACGTTGAAGGTTCCAGGCGGAACTCGAGTCGAGCGGCTTCGCCGGTCATCAACTTTTGGCGATTGAGGACGCCCTGGAGGTGATACATCGAGATCGTCTGCGTGGCAACTGGCTGGCCATCCGCATCTTTGAGGACGACGCTTTGGGTGCCGGCGTCGGCCCCATAATCGGCGGGCGTCGCGACCACCAGTTGGCGCGGCGATTTAGCGAGGACCGGTATCTCGATGTTGTGAAGGACGGCCGTCGCTGCCCCCGCTCCCGGGTTGGACATCCGAAGCGGCTGATCCGCATCTGCCCAGCTGTTGGAGTTGAACGGACCGGATTGCGATTGCACGGTCAGCGGGCAGTTCTTCCCGCCGCCCGCTCGCGAAAGGAGATAACCACCGGCGGCGAGGCTAATGGGAAGGAATACGCGGCCCAAGCGGTCGGCCCTCTTGGTCGCGACAACCTCGCCTTCCACGGTCTTGATCGAGATCACCTCACCATCGGCGGCACGGGGCATGGCGACCATCACCACTTCGCCCTCGACAATGTTGGTAGGCGCGACAAGCTCTGGCAGATTGAGCCTGCGTACCTCGACTTGCTTGGCCCCAAGCTTCACTTGGCTGGGAAAGACGGCGCGACCCTTTGAATCGGTCTGGGCCGTCCATGAGCGGACAGGGTTCTTCCCCGCATCAATCTGAACGACGGTGATTCGGCAGTCTTTTAGGTCGGTCTGGACGGTGCACGAACCGGCGCCGTTTTCAAGTTTAAGAACCTTAGCCTGGTGGCAAAAGGCAAGTGGTGCCAGGGCGGTTACGGCCATGGCCAGGATTAGTGTTAAGGATTTTCTCATTTCGAGCCCCCATATCGCCTGCGACTGGGGGACCGATGCGATTGTTCCAGGGAACTACTTTGTCGGCTTCGCCAAAGTCAGACCCATTTCCTGCCACTGTGCTTCGTCGACGGTGCTGGGAGCCTCCATCATCGGGTCCCAGCCGTTGCCCATCTTCGGGAACGCCATGACTTCACGGATGTTCTCATCGTCCGTGAGCAGCATGACCAGCCGGTCGATGCCCGGGGCGATGCCGCCGTGCGGGGGGGCGCCATAGCTGAAGGCTTCGAGAATGTGGCCGAACCGCTCCTTTTGAGTGGCTTCGTCGATACCGAGAAGCGTGAAGATCCGGGACTGGATGTCGGGCCTATGGATTCGAATCGAACCCGAAGCCCACTCCATGCCGTTGCACACGATGTCATAGCAGTCCGCTCGGATGCGGGCGGGGTCTGAGTCGAGATAGACCAAGTCCTCTTCCTTCGGCATCGTGAACGGATGGTGAACCGAGTTCCAGCGCTTGGCATCATCGTCCCATTCGACGAGCGGAAAGTCGATGACCCAGCAGAAACTCAGTTTGCGAGGATCGCGGAGGCCGCACCGCGTGCCGATCTCGTTCCTAAGCCGGAACAGGACACTGTTGCCGACATCGTAGGTATCGGCAACGAAGCAAAGCAGGTCGCCGACCTCCGCATCAGCCGTCTTCAAGATCGAAATCAGTTCAGCTTCCTTGAAGAAGCGGGAGATGCCGCCCTTGACGGCAAGATTGCCCACCTTGGTGACGTCCGGCTCGTCCGGTGAAACGACGGAAAGTGTCGCAAGTCCCTTGGCCCCAAACTCCTTAGCGAACTCTTCGAGGATTCCGACTTCCTTTCGTGAAAGGGAAGAGCCACCCGGATAACGCACGCCCCGGACCATTCCCCCGTTCTCTACCGTCGTTTTGAAGACGCCGAACTCCGAGGTGCCCGCCACCGTCGTGATATCGAAAAGGGGAAGCTCGAATCGTAGATCCGGCTTGTCGCAGCCGTACATCTGCATCGACTCGTCGTAGGTGAGGCGCGGGAATGGCTCCAACTTTTCCTTCTCTAGGTTGTACTCATCGATCAATTCGTTGATGACCGATCGAGTCAAGCCTTCGATAAGATTGAGCACGTCTTCCTGGGTGACGAAGCTCATCTCCATGTCAAGCTGCGTGAATTCAGGCTGCCTATCGGCGCGCTGGCTCTCATCGCGGAAGCATTTTGCAATTTGGTAATACCGCTCGATTCCCGAGACCATCAGGAGTTGCTTGTACTGCTGCGGGCTCTGCGGTAGTGCATAAAACTTGCCCGGCTCGAGGCGATAAGGCACGAGATAGTCGCGCGCGCCTTCCGGAGTCGACTTCGTGATGATCGGAGTCTCCGTCTCAAGAAAGTCGCGGGCATCGAGATAGGCGCGAATCTTTCGAATTGCCGCCGCCCGAATCGCGAGCTTGCGGTACATCGAAGGTCGGCGCAGGTCCAGGTATCGGTGCTTGATACGCAGCTCTTCGCTGACCGTCTTCATCTGCTCTTCATCGCTGATAGGGAAGGGAAGCACCTTGGCCTGACTCAGGACCGTGTAGGCGGTGACAAATAGCTCGACGTCCCCGGTAGCCAGATTTGGGTTCCGTGTCGCTTCATTGCGCATCCGCACTTCGCCCGTCACCGAGAGACATGCCTCGTGGCGGATTTCCTGCAGATTGGCGAACTGCTGAGGATCGATGAACAGTTGCACGAGCCCCGTGCGGTCCCGCATATCCACGAAGAAGAGGCCGCCCAAATCGCGAATGCGATGGGCCCATCCGTTTAAAACGATCTGCTGGCCGGTGTGCTCGGGCCGCAGCTCTCCACAGGAATGCGTGCGCTGAAGTAGGCTCATTTGAAGCTAACAGGATACCCGGAGGGGGCAATTCTGAGGCGAATTGACTAACCTACCGCGGCCTCTTCCAAAACCCCCGCTGCCCGCCAGCACTCCGCTAGGCGGCCGTCTTTGCCCAGCAGACTGTGGGGATCGTCCTCGGCCTTCGAACACCGAACCGGGCACCTCGGCGCGAACGCGCAGCCTGTGATCGGCTGCGAAAGGTCGGGCGGCTGGCCGGGTAGGGAAGTCAGCTCGGTCGCGCCCTTGCGGGGCAAGGCGCTTAGCAGCGCTTGGGTGTACGGGTGCTGCGGATCGCGAAGAACTTGTTCGGCCGCGCCGAGTTCCACGATACGACCGGCATAGAAAACTGCCACGCGGGACGCCAACGAGCCGATGACGCCGATATCATGCGAAATCAAAATGACCGCCGTCTTCTCTCGCTTCTGAAGATCGGCGATGAGCCGCAGAATCTGAGCTTGCAGAGTCACGTCTAGCGCCGTCGTTGGCTCGTCCGCGATCAGCACCTTGGGCTGGCAAGCGAAGGCGATGGCGATGACGACGCGCTGGCGCTGGCCGCCCGACATCTGGTGCGGATACTTGCGAGAACTCGTCTCCGGGATGGGAACGCCTACCAAGTCGAGCATTCGAATCGCTTCCACCCGGGCTTGCTCTTTCGACATGTTCTGGTGGAGCCGCAGCGCCTCCGCGATCTGATCGCCGACGCGCATCATCGGGTTCAAGCTCGTGAAGGGATCCTGCATGACGAGCGCGATCTGATCGCCCCGAATGGACAGCCAATCTTTCGAAGAAATCGTCGTCAGTTCCCGGCCATCGAGTTTGATGGAGCCGCGACTGACTTGACCGGGGCGGGGAAGCATGCCCATGAGCGTGAACCCGGTCATGGATTTGCCGCAGCCGGACTCGCCGACGACGCCGAGAGTTTCGCCTTCATCGACGTGAAAGCTGACGCCCCGCAGAATCTTGGCCGGACCGAATGAAACCTCGAGATCGTTAACTTCCAGAAGCGCCACGGCTTATTGTAGCGGACGAGCTTGGACCGGTGGATCGAAGAAGGGCCCATTCAGCGTCGCTTCCGCATCCACCATCCACCCTGACCGCTGATGAACCATCACCCAGTTGATGGTGTAGTTGTATTGGGGCGTCAAATAGATGAACTGGGCTACGACTCGGTTCGGATCATCGTCGTTCACGCGTCCCAGCGTGATCTTCGCCCGATCGGAGAACAAGCGCTTCACCTTTGAAGCCAATGAATAGACCGCGGCATCTTGGCCCACGCTCATCATTCGCAATGTGGCAAGGTCTTCCTTGATGACCGCGAAGTGAAAGCGCCTCACGGTGCTTTCCGGGCCGTAGTTGCGAAGCACGAAGAACGTGCCCAAAACCACCGAGCACAACAGCGCGGCCGGGGCAAGCGGAGACGTTCTCATCTGCTTAAAGTTACCTGGATCATCCGGATATCCCGAGTAACACTGAACATCGCCGATGAGTGCCGCGTCTCCCCTTTCTGACAAGTTCATCCTGACGGCGGAGATGTTTAAGGGCCCAAAGGCTCGGAATGCCCAAGGATGGTTTAAGATAGAAGACTAGGAAGCACTATGGACGATCTTTCCCGAAGACAAATCATGAAGGGCGGTGCGATGATCGCCGTCGGCCTCGTTGCCCCGCGCTGGTTTTCCAGCATCGCGCATGCCGATATCCTTCGGAAGGCAGCGGGCGGCTCGCCCGCAAAGGACACGGTCCTCATCGTCTGCCAGCTCTCGGGCGGCAACGATGGCCTGAACACTGTGGTGCCCTATGCCGATGCGAAGTATTATTCGCTTCGCCCCACTCTGGGTCTTCCTGCCGACAAGGTTCTTAAGATCAACGACCAACTCGGCTTCCATCCTGCTCTCGCCGGCCTCGCCGAGCTCTATCAGCAGAAGAAAGTGGCCGTCATCAACAACGTCGGCTATCCGAATGCCAACCGCTCTCACTTCAAGAGCATGGACATCTGGCATTCCGCCAGCCCCGATGGAGGCATGAAGTACGGCTGGATCGGTCGCCACTTCGATCAGCAGATGTCCGGCGGCCCGCTGAACCCGGTCGTCGCACTCGGCCTCTCCACCGATAAGCCCCTTGCTCTGACGGCAAGAAACGCTTCGATTCCTTGCTTCGCGAGTCTCGTCGACGTCCAGGCGATGGTTGGCGATCCAGATGCGGAGAAGATGCTCCGGCAGATTCAGGGTATGGATGCGATGGAAGGCTCGCCGACGCGAGTTGTCCAGCAAGCCAACAAGAGTGCCCTCGACGCGATGGCGACCCTCAGCAAACAGCTTTCCGGCTTCGCGCCGAAGCAGACTTACGGCAACGACGCCTTCGGTAACGGTTTCAAGCAGATCGCCCAACTCGTCGCCACGTCCCCGGCCACGAGAGTCGTTTACTTCAGCGCCGGCGGTTTCGACACCCACGCGCGCCAGCTCGAATCCCACGAGAAGCTGCTCGGCGGCCTCGGTAATGCGATCGGCGCTTTCCAAAAAGAAATGGAAGCGATCGGCAAGGCCGATAAGGTCGTGGTCCTCGTCTTCTCCGAGTTCGGTCGCCGATCCTACGAAAACGCATCCGGCGGCACCGACCACGGCGCCGCGGCCCCCATGTTCTTGGTCGGCAAGAACGTCAAAGGTGGCGTCTACGGCAGCCTGCCTAATCTGAACGACCTGCAGGATGGCGACATCAAGTTCAATATCGACTTCCGAGAGGTCTACGCGACCGCTCTCGAAAACTGGGTAGGCGGCGACGCCGGCCTCGTCCTCGGGAAGGATTTCAAGAAGCTGGACTTGGTCTAGCTGAGATTCCCCTCTCCTTGATCGGATGTTCGTGCCGATTAGGGAGAGGGGGCAGGGGGTGAGGGTGTTCCTCGCAGGGGATTAAGTTTACGAGCGAGCGCGAAATTCCAGGCTCCCTGAACCCTCACCCCTGCCCCTCTCCCTCCCGCGCACGAACATCGCGGCAAGGAGAGGGGAAATCATAACTCCCCAACCACCCGCTTCAGCCCACGCATCGAAAACGCGGCGCGGTAGCTGCCGAGCAGCTCCTTCGAAACCAGCGCACCCTGCACGACGAACGCGGCAAGCACCGCGACACCCAGCCGCGCATATTCGTGAATCGGCAAGAACGACGCGCCCACGATGGCGACGCCCGTCGCCAAGCTGATGACGATGAACTTCACGATCCGCGCGCGCACGTCGGGCGGCGGCTTCGCCAGCCTGAAAGCGACGACGATGTATACGATGTAACACGTCATCGCGCCGAGGGTTAGGCCCGTAACCACCGTCTGCAAAGCGGCCAAGACCTGGGGCGGAGGGGTGGCATCGGGATTCAGCGCGGCCACGATACCGGCGGGCACCAGCGGCCAATGCGCCGAGAGGTAACCGATCGCTACGATATAGGCGGGGATCCATCCGTAAAGAGTCCATCGCTCCCGACCCGACGACACGAGCGCGGCCGCGGCGATCGTGGCGATCGAGCGCATGAAGAGGTACGCGCAGAGGATCTGGAGATAGGGAACCGCGTTGTCGAAGCCACTGCCCGGGAAGATCTTGATGATGGCGTGGCTGTTGAAGAGGATCAGCAGATAGGCGGGGGCAGAGAGCAAAATCGCCGCTCCGAACGCTCGACCGAAGTTGCGGTTGAGTCGCTCCGGGTCATCTTGATCGCGCGAAAGCGCGACGAGCATGGTCTGCCGCAGCGGACCCGTGACGATCTCAACCGGCTTGTTCGCGATGTTGAAAGCAAAGGTGTAAATGCCATTCGCGGCCGGCCCGAGCACGGTTCGAACTAGCACGTAATCGCCCATCGTGTAAATCGTGTAGGCGAGGTTCGTGCTCATGTTGGCGATGGCCGTCGACATGATTTGCTTCGCTTGCTTCAAAGACGCCTTGCCCCACGCGGCGGGTGAAACGACGTTGTACAGGATGCAGAAAAGGATGCTGCGACCCACCATCTGATAGACCAGGCTCATGAAGCCCGCGCCGAGCTTATAGGCGATCACGGCGACGAAGATGCTGACGAAATTGATGATCGTATCGATGAGCCCAATGTCGCGGAATCGCGCTGCCCGGGCGAGTTTCAAGGCGGGAATCGTGCCCACGCTCGCAACGACCATGGCAAAGGACAGTACGGCCAGAGCCAGGGCCAAATCTGGCTGATTAAAGACGTCGGCCACCCAATGGCGCCCCGCAAACAGGATCGCGGCGAACACGAAACCATTCACGACCGAGATGAAATTGTAGGTGCGCTCACGCTCGGGAGAAATCTCCTTGTCCGCGATAAACGTAAGCCCGAGCCCCGCTTCGCGAAAGAGTTCGATGATCACGTACGTGCTGTTCAGCGCCGCATAGTCGCCGAATCCGGCGGGCCCAATCAGAGTCGCGATGACGACGTTGACCAAGGGCAACCCAATCCGGTTGATCAGCGTGAAAAACGCGTTCCATCCGAACCCGCGGATCGCCTCGGCCTTTCTCAAGCGTGTCCCTCGTAGAGCGCGAGATAGCGCTCAAAGGTCTTGTCCCAGGTGTAGCCTTCGGCGATGGTCTTTTTCGCGTTTGCGATGACTCGTTCGTGCAAGGCGGGATCTTCGAGCCGTCGAACCGCCTTGGCGACTTCCGCCGGAGATTGTTCGGCAATAAGTATCCCGTTTACGCCATCCTCGACGATCTCAGGAATCCCCGCCACCGCGGTCGCGACCACGGGGATGCCCAAAACCATCGACTCCAAAATCGTCATCGGGAGCCCCTCCCAAAGGGAAGTCATCAGCATGAGCTCGGACTCGGCAACGAGCCGAAGCGTTTCCTCGCGAGCCATGCCGCCCGCAAATCGCACGTTCAACCCCCTTTCCTGGGCGAAAGCCTTGCAGGCGTCATCCAGTTCTCCCGATCCGGCGCAGACGAGGGTGTAGCCCTGAGTCTGAAGCTCAGCGAAGGCACCTAAAGCGAGCAATGGATTCTTTGGATGAGTCAGCCGATGCGGGAATGCGATTTGCTTGGCAACCTTCGGAGCATCGATCGGTTCGAGCTGGATTCCGTTCGGAATGATGTGCGTCTTCGCAGTGGCAGGGATGAGGCCCCACTTCTGACCGATTGCCTTGTCGTAGTTGGTCAGAAAGACAAGGTCGGAAACACCCTTGAATGCTCCCTTCAGACCCGCCCAAGTCATCAGCCGCTTGATCAGATTCTTGCGAACGAAGTGGTAGCCATGAATCGTGCAAATGACCCTCGGGTGGCCAAACTGCTGGGCGAAAAATGCTGCCCGAGTCCCATGCAGATGGATCGCATCGGGAGCGCATTCCTTAACCGCGTCCCGCGCCGCCGCGATCATCGCGGCGAGCGAGCCGCTCATGAACGGCTGCTCGTAAACCGTCGCTCCCAGCGCCGCCGCCTGCTTGGCGCAGTAGGAATCGGTTTCCGTTAGCACCGAAACCCTGTGTCCGCGCGCGATCAATTCGCGGGTGAGGTCCAGGACGACTGTCGTCCCGCCGCCGGCCGCGCCGTCGGTCGTGAACTGGAGAATATGGCTCACGAGACTTGCCAAGCCTCCGTCGGCATCGCCGGCCACTCGAGATTCGGCTCATCCGCGATCTGGTGACGCCGCAGCCAGTCCACCCGGGCATCCAAGTCATGCCCCATTTCCCGCGCAAAGTGGTGCATCTTCGTGTGAAAGACATGCCGCCCCGTCATCAGCCGCGCCCGGAGGGAAAGCCGAAACATAAGCCCGGCAAAGCCAGTCGGGTGCGCCAAGAGAAGAGCCTTGAATGCCAGGTCGGGAATCCCCCCATCCGCAGCAAAAGCCGCAATCCACAAGTAGTCGCCTTGAAGAATGAAATCCCTCCCTCCCCTCGTAGGGGAGGGTCTGTGACCGGAGGGAACTGGGGAGGGGTGAGGCGGCTCTGCACTTGCCGGTGAGCCCCTCACCCCTCCCGGTTCGGCTAACGCCTCACCGACCTCCCCTACGAGGGGAGGTAAGGACGCAAGCCTCTCAAAAACCTCCAGCAGAACCCGCTGCCGCGAATAGGTCTTGTCACTTCCGATTGAGATCGATTGATGCGTCCGGCAATAGGAGAGGATCGTTGGCACCAACCGGCACTCCATCCCCGAAGCCAGCGCCCGGGTGTGCAACTCGTAGTCCTGAGCCAAGGGCAGGGAAGTGTCCAAACCCCCGAGCTCGACCAATGCCGACCGCCGCCAGAGCGGCCCGTGGATACCCCAAACCGGCTCATGGGCGAGAAAACGGTCGCAGGGAGTCCTCTGCTTGCCCGGAAATGGAGTCGGATCAAACGTATTCCAGAGCAGGTCCGCGGACATCGGACTCTCCGAAAAGTGTGCCATCTGGCCAACCGCCAGTTGGACGGACGCATCGCCATCCAGGATCAAGGCCAGCCGCTCGATCATCGTCGGATGGAGCAAATCATCGGAATCAAGCAGCACCACATAGTCGGCGGTCGCCTGCTCAATCCCAAAGTTTCGCGCCGCGGAAGCTCCCTTGCCCGGAGAATCCAGATAACGAACGCGCGAGTCGTTCTGGGCTTCCACCGCCCCGCGAACGTCCTCCTTGCTGTTGTCGTTGACAACGAAAATCTCGATGTCCCGCTCCGTCTGGAGGCAGGCATTGTGAAGGGTGACCCTTAACAGGTCGATGCGGTTGAAGGCGGGGATGACGATTGCCGCTCTCAAGCTTTCACCAAGAGATCGTTTTCAAGGCGAAACTCGCGTGTCAGCCGCGCCAGGCAAGCCTCGAAGATCTCCTTTCGCTCCCCATGTTCGCCGAACAGCTTAGATCCGGAAAGGCGTGACAACACGACTTTCTTGCGCCCGTAAGGGAAGAACCGCGCCGCGATGTCCGGGTCGATCGAAGTGCCCGATTGAAGGGATTTCCAGACCGTTACTGCCCCGCCCTCGACCGTATCCTTGAGCAAGGTCGAAGAGTAGGGCCGGACGCCGTAGGTGTGATAGATGATCATGCGGGACGTGAGCACGCCGGTAAACCCATTGCTGACGGCGCGGACCATGTAGTCTGTATCCTCGCCCATGTCCATATGGCCCGAGCCCCGACCGAGGAAGACGTCGTATTGGCCCACCTTGTCGACGAGCTCCCGACTCAAGGCATAATTCCCGCCCCACACGTCGTTTACGCTGTCCGGGATGCCCGTCGGGCGCATGTAAGATTCTTTGTCGATGACGATCTCGCCGTGAACATAAAGGCAGGCGACAAAGCCATCGGCGGGGTTGTGGCGGACGGGCGGCAGATAAGGGCCACCCACGAAGTTAGTTTCCGGATAAGCCTCGACCGTGGCCGCTAGTTGCTCGATCCATTCCGCGTTCGCTTCCTCGTCATCGTCCAGGGACATGATCCAATCCCCTTCAAACACCGCAAGGGCGCCATTTCGTGCCCGACTCAACCCCTTCTGGGCTTGATCGATCACTTTGATGGGCAGATCGAAGCTCAAGCGGTCGGCCAAACCCGGTTCGCCCTGATTGACGAGGATCACCTCGTGGGGTCGCAGCGTCTGTCTTTCCAGAGATCGCAGGGTGTGTTGAAGCGTAGGCTTGCCCAGCGTGGGAATCGTCACGGATATACGCATGCTTGTTCTGGCTTGATCGCCCCTCGCCGAACGAGCCCGGAGATTACCCGCCGGCCCCGAAAGGAGTATCTTGGAGAACGCATGGAGCCGACGCTGAACGTAGCCCTTTGCATCCGCTCATCCTGGAGGGAGAAGCCGGGCGGCGACGTCGTTCAACTCCTCAAAACAAAGGAGGCTCTCGAAGCCAACCATCCGGTCACCGTCTCCATCGTCGATTCCCTCGAATCTCCATCTTTAAATTCGGCGGATATTGTCCATGTCTTCAATGTTCAGCAGCCTGAAATTGGGTTGCCGTTCTTGAAAGCGGCCCGCGAACGAGGAAAGAAGACGGCCGTCTCCACCATTTTCTGGGACATCAGTCATGCCCACTACGCGATGGTGCTGAATCGTTTTGGCCTCGAAGCCTGCCGAATGGGCGGGCTCAAGCCCCTCGCCTGTGCGCTTTTCCGCCTTATGGGCAAGCCCGACTATTTCTCGGCCGCCTCGCGTTCGCGCGTCTTGGAAATGGTGGAATTGGCCGACATTCTCCTTCCAAATTCCGTCGAAGAGGGGGAAATGCTGGCGAACTATGTTGGGCGGCCGTCATCGGGATGGAAAGTCGCGCCAATCGTGAACGCCGTCGATCCCACGATCTTCTTTGATGGGCCGGGCGAGCGAGAGGGTGTCATTCAGGCGGGCAACTTCGAAGCCGTGAAGAATCACATGGCGCTGTTGCGAAGCGACGTGCCCATCACCCTGGTCGGTAATCCCACTAACCCGAAGTATGTCGAGCGTCTTAAATCCAAGGCTAGTTCGAATGTTAAGATTCTGGACCGGAGCGTGCCTCCGCAGGAGTTGGCCGAGCTTTACCGGAAATGCAGGGTGCATGTGAACCCCTCCTTCCGCGAGTCCCCGGGCTTGGCGACAATGGAAGCCATCGCCTGCGGCTGTCGGGCTGTCGTCGCGGCCGAGCCATATTGCCCCGTTCAAACCTATTTCGGGGAGCTACTTGACAAGGTCGTCTTCGTCTGCGACCCCTATTCCCGGTCTTCCGTGCGGGCCGCCATCGACCAGGCCCTGGCTGCCGCGCAGCCGGTCGACTTGACACCTTGGCTGGCCAAGTTCTCCTGGAAGGAAACGGCTCGGCAGACCTACGACGCGTACAGTGAGGTGCTTGGTTGAAGATCGTTCTCTTCGAAGACAACATCCCCCTCAAGCCCACCAACGGCGGCCACATCGCCACCGTCGCCTTGATCGATTTTCTGCGCGAACACGGAGAGGTTCACGTTGTCAATGTGATCTCAAATCCAGAGCTGATCGGCAAAGCCTACGAGTCTGAAACGATGGTTTTACGATCGGAAGCCCTGGTGAATAACAAGCTCCGAACCATCTTCTCGAGCTACCCCAAGGTGGTCCTCGAAATCGAGTGGAAGCAGATGATGGATGAACTTTCGGCGGTGATAGACACCGCTGATCGCATTGTTTTCGGCACCGCCCGCTTTCTGCATCTCCTGCGATATGAGCAGGTTAAGCGCAAGAAAACGTTTTATATCGCGGACAATGTCGAGTGGGAATTGGTGCTGTCCATGCCCTCCAATTACCGCAGTCCATTCCTTGCGAAGCTGGACGCATCGCGGATGCGGATGCTCGAAGCTAAGGGGATCGCCGCTGTCGGAAAAGCAGCCGGCTTCACGGGGCGCGATAGCGCGAAACTGGCCGCGCTTTCGGGGCGAAGCGTCGAAACCATCCCCCCCATCCTCGCTCCATCCGGACGTCCGACCCAACACAGAGAGCCCTTCGCCCTCTACCCCACCAATCTAAACCATCCGCCCAACAAAGACGCGCTTGAGTGGTTCTTAGCGGATATATGGCCCAAGCGCACGATGGACTGGCATCTCGTCGTCACCGGTGCCGGCGACTTCGAATCCTATCGTCGGGAAGGCATCGACTTCCGCGGCTTCGTGAGTCGGGAGGCGCTCGATGATTTGTACGACCGTTGCGGGGTCGTAATCAATCCGACGCGTACCGGCTCGGGATATCAGATAAAGCTCCTGGAAGCTCTATCTTGTGGGTGCCCGGTCGTCTCGACGGAGTTTTCCAACCCCCTCGGTGATGCGATCCCCAGCGCCGACGACCCCGCCGAGTTCGCCCGACATGTCGAAGAGCAGCTCCGTTCGCCGGAGGCGTTCGACTATGAGAGCTATTACCAAGAGACACGACGGAAGCTGGCTGCTTTTTTGGAACTAGATTGAATGGGTTCCAACCTCATGAGCCAACCGATGTGGGGCGCAGAAATTCCTGTGGGGCGCGGATGCCCGTCCCGCGCCAGGCTAAGGATAGAATCTGGATGGTAACTGCCCGAAAAAGGCGAGGGACGGGCATCCTCGCCCCACAGGGTTTGCCCCACAGTGAGTGGCCCTAAAATGGCCTGGTCAGAAACTCATTGAGCGCCGCGCAAGCGCGCATGTGGCTGATCACCAGATCCGCCAAGTCCTCCCGCTCTGCTCGAAGTTCGCAACCATGCAGCACCGCTTCGCCGGCCTCGGGTCGGCTAAGGTGGTCAAAGCCTATGCCGGCAAAAA
>JBKJIP010000326.1:0-4931 GCA_046598515.1 Fimbriimonadaceae bacterium
CCCTCCCCGTGACACGAACATTCACGGAGAGGGGGAGTTTCTTTCCCGGTCATAATCTCTCCAATGCAGACGACGTTGTCGGCGACGGGGGGATCTTTCTTCTCGCAGACTCCCGCGCGGATTTTCACCGTCGAGGACTTCTCCAGCGAGGAGAAGATGATGATCGACATGGGCGAACAATTCGCCCGAAAGGAAGTTTTGCCGATCTCGGAGAGATTGGACTCTCAAGAAGAGGGGCTGATGCCCAGGTTGATCGCCAAGGCTGGCGAGTTAGGTTTTTGCGGCGTTGACACACCGGAAGCTTACGGAGGGCTGGGGCTGGGCAAGAATCTCGCCGCCCGCATCCTCGAATATCTTTCCATGAACGGCTCGATGAGCGTGACGATCGGCGTCACCAGCGGCATCGCGCAGTTCGGGCTGGTCGGCTTTGGCAGCGAGGAGCAGAAGCTTCAATATCTTCCCCGGCTTGCCTCCGGCGAGTGGATCGGGGCCTATGCCTTGAGCGAGCCGAACTCGGGTTCGGACGCCCTTTCCGTCAGCACGCGCGCGGAAATGAAGGACGGGAAATGGGTGCTGAACGGCACCAAGATGTGGATCAGCAACGCCAAGTGGGCGGAGTTCTTCTTGGTCATGGCCAAGATCGATGGCGACAAGTTTTCGGCGTTCTTAGTCGAGCGTGGCCATCCCGGCGTGCACATCGCCCGCGAAGAGCACAAGATGGGGCTGAAGGGCTCTTCGACGGCTCGGCTGGTGCTGGAAGATGCCGAGATTCCGGCGGAGAACCTTCTCTATGAGCCGGGGCTGGGGCACCATGTGGCGTTCAACGCACTGAACATCGGGCGATTTAAGCTCTCTTCGATGTCGATCGGTCCTGCGCGGAACGCGATCGAGCTGGCGGCGGAGTATGCGCAGGACCGGCGGCAGTTCGGCCGGCCGATTAGCGACTTCGGCCTCATTCGCAAGAAGTTCGCGGAGGCGGCGGCGAAGTTCTATGCTGCGGAGACGATGATTTACCGCACGGGCGCCCTCATCGACGAGGCTTTCCACACTTACGCGGGCGATATCGCCGGCAACCGGAAGGCGGCCGAAGAGTTCGCCATCGAGTGCTCGGCCTGTAAGATTTTCAGCACGGAAGCGGAGGCGGCGATTGTGGACGAGATGCTGCAATGCTACGGCGGCTACGGCTTCACCGAGGAGTTCCCCATTGCGCGGCACTATCGGGATGCGCGCGTCAGCCGGATTTATGAAGGCACGAACGAGATAAACCGTCTGTTCTTGTCCGATTGGCTGCGCCGCAAGGGTGTCTCACTGGCCGCCGCCGGGGATTCTTGGATTAGTGAGTTAGCCGGTATTGCATTGGCTCAGGAGGCCAACAATCAGATCAAGACGGGTGCCCAGAGCGATCTTGTGATGCTCGCCTACGCCGAGCAATCCGCCCGCTTGCGGGCTCGGCAGGTGGGTGGGGTTTATGAGGACCTCTACAAGGCGTTCCTGAACCTGGCGAACGTGGAAGCGGCTCAGGCGTTCGGCTTGGTGACAGGCTTCTCGGCGGGGTCTCTGCCGGCACCGGAGGCGGTGGATTTGGAAGCTCTGGCGGGAGAGGTGCTACGGAAGGGTGGGCCGCTCTAGTCGCCGAGCTTTCGCAGCAGTTCGGCGACCCGCTCGAATGCCTCTCGTCGCATGAGAGCAGCTGTAATGCTGTCAGTTTCACCACGAGCATATTCGATGGGGCCAATAGCGTCAATAGAGAGGAATAGCCGTTTCAGCCTTTCCAATCCCACTAGGACCAGGGGACTTTCAAGTTCTGACCGATACGCGGCGGCGACAGCATCGATCCCTCCTGGATAAGTCCGCAAGCAATAGACGATATCGTACACATCTTTCTGCTTCTTTGACTGATCTCTCCCTTCTAAAGCTGCGGACTTCATGGCGAAAAACGCCGGGATCGAAGCAACGCTCACATCTATTCCTATGCCCGGTAACTCAACGGTGACCGGGTTTTCAAGAGCCACGTCCATGCCTGCGATCACGCTCAAATGAAGGTCTTCGGATTCAATCCAGCGAAGCGGCCCTTGCCTTGCATCGCCACCGCCCAAAAATTCCACCAAGACCTGAAGGTCCTTCGATCCGAGTTGGATATTCTTTGTGTAACGGAATGGCTCTTTGGGCACTTGCTGAAAGAGGCGATCCTCGAGGATTTCGTGGAGGGTTTGCGGTAAGGCACTCTTGCCTCGAAGTGCGCCAACGACAATGTCGATATCAACCGTACCCTCGTGCGGCTCTCGGTCTTGCGGGATCAGAAGGTAAGGAACTGTTCCACCGACCAGAACCAGTCCCGCGTATCCTTGCAGGATTCGGCCCACCTCCTCGAGCACGGCTCTCGTTGCCGAGACCTGCTCATGTGTCAAACCCGGGCGGCTCATCTCCACCTCGGCTCAATTACCGTAGTCAAAAGATGATCGGCGGCGTCCTGACTCCGTCCGGGGAGCAAGCGCAGATCTAGGTAAACCTGGATTGGCGAAGCGCAAACTACTCCTCCGACATTTTCGGTGAAGAGGTGGCCGTCGGTCTCGTAGACGGTTACATTCGAGGCCCCATCGCCCTCCTTGAGACCAAGCGCCTTGGCCTGAATAGCCGACCACATTGAAATGTAAAAGGCAACACGCTGCTGGCGTGTGTAGGGTGCGTAACGCTCGGCACCGGAGAACTCGGTGAGCGCGTAATCTTTAAGACTCGCCCCAATTTTGGCCTCCAACTCGGCGGGTGTATCCAATGTGAAGTAGCGTGTCACCAGCCGCTTGGGTTTGTAATGGGCAGACCAATCGTCGAGCACCTTTCGGGGCTCTTCCAGCACGGTCCAACCGTAAGCGCTTCGTATCCAAGCATTTGCCCTCAGCAACTCCCTAACGCTCGACACCTGACCCAGACTGGTCTTGCTGGCGGCGGCCAGTTCGGCCGTCGTCCATTTGCGATTCGGGTCGAGCAGGAGCGCATGAACGATCTGGGCGGACTTAGGAGAGTAGAGTGAGGCGGTTCCCCGTCCCTTCTTGTGCTCGTTGGCCCGGCCCTCGATGTGGATGAACGCGCCTTCGATTCGAAGTTCACCATTCCCGGACAAGTCCGCCCACGAGAGACCTATCTCACGACATGTTTCGGCAGAATGCGACGAAACATAAGGGGCGACAATTACGGGCACAACCTGCTCTGTTGACCTGCTTTTAGCTCGGCGCAGCCTCTCGGCGATGGCGTATAGCTCGCTAGGCCAAGCCCGAGACTTTGCCTCGCAAACGAGACGCGTGGAGCCCGCCGGGGTTTTGACATTGACCTCGAAGTCCCACCCTCGGTCCGGTCCCTTCGATGAGGCACTGGTGACCGATGCGGCAGGGATGCTCGCCAGTAGCTGCTCAACGGCCCGAATAGCTTCACGTTCGAGTTGTCGACCGGATATCAAGGAATTATCAAGTTTTAGCACGTGCTGAAAATCAGTATATCACTGAAACTCTTTATCGGCGTCTTGCAATTGAAAAGAGACCCCTCCCAAACCTAGGAGGGGTCTTCCTTGCTTGCCTTAACCCGGCTTTCGGAGCTTCGCGAAGCTTAGCCGGTGGCCGGTTAGCATGATTTCCTCGGTTTCGAGGCCGCCGAGGAAGGCGTAGCGGCTGATGGTCTCCGGGTGATAGAACCGAAACAGGCAGGTGTCGCCGGGGTTGTTCCGGTGTTCTTTGTAGAACTCCGGCCATTGCTCGGTGAGGATGTTGTTGAAGTTGAAGAGGGCAACGCCGCCCGGTTTCAGCGCCCGCCCAAACTCGCCGATCAGCCAGCACACGTTGTCGGGGTCGATGTGCTCGAAGACGCCGTTGGCCAGACAGACATCCACCGATCCGTTCTTGACGCCCGGCATGGCCGGCGAATCGATCAAGTGGACGGAGTGGTCGATCTTCCCGTCCAGATACTTGTCGATAAACTCGATCACATAAGGCGAGTAGTCGACCAGCACGAGGTCCTTGACTTTGCCGATCAGGTGGCGCGTGAGCCGCCCGGTTCCCGGCCCGAGCTCTAGCACGGTTTGGTTGGTGTTGAGGATCGGGTAGTAGTACTGATCCAGCGCCTTGCTCAGCACCTCCATTCCCCAATCGTCGTCACCGAGGTCGTTCGGGTCGACACCCTTCCTCTCAGCATCGGCGACCCAACGGATGAAGTCGGCGTCCCAAGGTTTCAGCGGGTCCGCTTTTCGTGACACCTCGAGCCCCATTGGGCCAAGCACGGCATTTGCAACAGATTTCAATCCCATTCTAGAGACTATTCTACGGCGAACTGGTGGAAATGCCTAACGGCTACAGTTACCAGTTCTGCTTTGACTCGGCTCCCCTTTTCAAGGGGTGGTTGAACAATTGTGGGATGCGGGGGTTCGTACCGCGTCATTCCCAGCGCTAGGAATGGCGCGGTACAAACCCCCACGCCCCACAATTGGCTCTGGGATTATCGCGCGGCGATGCCCAAAGCGCTCAAAGCGGAAGCAAGAGCAGCGACCCAGTACTTAGCCGGCAGAGCGGAAGCTCTGCGGACCAGCGTGCAAGGCGTAAGCCCTACGCTCCACCTGTCGAGCGAAGCAACGACTCGGCTCGACCCCGTGTAGGGGTCGCGGAAAGTAGCCGGTGGTCAAAGACCACCGGGAAGGGGCCGACCAATATAGCCCGCAGGGCGAGCCGCAGGCGACGGAGGCGCTAGCCGGAGGAGTTGCGACTCGCACTGAGGGCGTGGGTTGCCGCGGACAGGCTCCGGGCAGAAGCCCTGCGCTCCAAATGCACGAGCGAAGCAAGAGCAGCGACCCCGGTAGCGGGTCGCAGATTTGTAGCCCGAGGTCGAAGACCTCGGGTAGAGCGCGCACACCCATGAATCCAGCGAAGCTGGAATCCGCGCGGAGGCGTGCG
>JBKJIP010000273.1:0-3762 GCA_046598515.1 Fimbriimonadaceae bacterium
GATCGCATAAATCAGCCCGGTGACGTATACGCTCCGCAGGGCGAGCGGCCAGTAATGGTAGTGGTTGTACGTGAACGGCTTTAGCCACGCCATGGGCAGAAAAGCGACCAGAGACGCGGCCATACCGAACAGCAATGCAACGACCAGGGTGCGATCCCGTCGCGCCAGTTTCTGCCGCGCCCAATATCCGAGGGCGATCAGGAAGGCTATGTTCGTCAGGACTATAGCCAAGTCGATCGGCTGAGCGATGAGAACATTGGCCAATCCCAAATCCATCCCGCTTGACAACCGGAACATATCCGGAGTCGCCGGGGCGAGATAAATCAAGAGCGTCATGAACAAGCCCGGACCGGCGCGGAACTGCTGGGCTTGATACTCCGACGTTCCCGGCGGGATCACTTGGTGACGTACAGCGAGGTAGCCGAACAGAACGCCCCAAAAAGCTGCTTGCCATGCCCACCGCACCCGATAGTGCTGCAATCGCAACGCGATGGCCACACCCATCAAGCATGCCGGCAGCATGACCGCCTGCTCATAACTGGCGAGCGCAAGGAAGGTGCAAACCGCCGCCAGCACAGCCCAAAGCCAAGGAGTTCTTGCCGCTCCCAGAAGCTCCGTGCCGCGGGTTGCCGGAGGATCGAGGGGTCCGGGATCGGGCTGGACTCGGGTTGCACTGATTCTTTCATAGCGGGCATAGGCCGCCATCGCGAGGAGGCAGAAGAGAGCCATCGTGCTCGCCGTCCGCCCCGGAACCCAGTTGATCATGCCGCCCCGAAACGGTTCAAGCCCGGCATACTCCCGCGTCAGAATGACGAGTCCGAAAATCGCGAACCAAGCCGGCGCCCGGGCGCGAGACTTCGACCGCAGGGAAAGAATCGCCGCCAAAGCGGCGAGTGCGAGAAGGGCATAAATCAGATAGTCGATCCAAACGATCGGACCGCTGATCAAATGCCACGCCGCGAAAAGCGAGGTGCCGACGGTCGCAATCGTCACATTGGAGGTCAGCTCACGGAGCATC
Organism: Fimbriimonadaceae bacterium; assembly: GCA_046598515.1. Taxonomy (GTDB): domain Bacteria; phylum Armatimonadota; class Fimbriimonadia; order Fimbriimonadales; family Fimbriimonadaceae; genus JANJUB01. The sequence goes on from JBKJIP010000273.1 coordinate 1,019, forward strand.
CAAAATAGGGCCAGCACACACAGAGCACAAAGAATCGCGTTCGTGAGCCCATATCCCGGGGAGTTCCAGCCGTGGATATAGCGATCCAGCTCGAATGTCTCAGCGACGATGGGTCGATAAAAATGGTTCTCAAGCGGCCAATCCCCGGCAAACCAAGACCAAGCATTCCCCCGCGCCTCGATGCGCTGCAGCATCACCATGGTGTCTGTGTCGCGGAGCAAGTCCGTTGAGGTCGAGCGTGTGAGGATAATGAGGATTGCCCACAACATCGCCACCCCAAAGCCGATCCGCCAACGCTTCATTGCAAGGGTTGATTATGAACTGCAACGTGTTCCTTGGCGTGAATGGTGAATGGTGAATGGGCGAACCTGAAAACCCAAACCCGCGACAAAGCTAAGGGAGTGCGACGATGCAATGTGCGTCGCAGCGCGCGTTGGACCAAGCTCGTAATTCGCCGACATCTCCTCCGCCCATTTGCCATTCACCGAGCCTTTTGCGAAAGGCCACCAATGTTCACCTCAGATGTCCCTACCGACACATAGGTTACACATTGTTTGTTACCCATTGTCCGGTATGGACACACAATCGCCCAGATTCCCCGTTCGCCCATTCACAACTCACCATTCACCATTCACTAAACGCCCTGACCTTGACATCGCCCCCTCTCCATCGTTAAGATAGGCGCATGCGTAAGTCTTTATCTCTGCTCATCGCAGGTCTCACCCTCTTTGCCATCGGTTGCTCCGGAGGCGAGGAGAAGGCGGCTGAGCCTTCCGGCACCAGCCCCGGCGGCGACATGAACTCCATGAAGCGGGATGACCCGACCGCTCCGGCTGGTGGCGGATTTGCCGCTATTAAGACTGCCACCACCACCTATTGCATGCCCTGCCACAGCGCGGCGAACAAGAAGGATGGCGTGGATCTGGAGACGCCCAAGTCGGCTGACGATATCAAAGCCTACAAGGACAACCTTCTCAAAGTCCTCGAAGGCAAGAAGATGCCCCCCTCCGATGCGAAGCAGCCAACCGATGCAGAGCGAGCCGCTCTTATTGCAGCAGTCAAGGGTCTGTAATTCCGATTCGGTCGCCCCTAAAGCAATTTCATGCTTTAGGGGCTTCGGCCACAAAGGAACCGGAGAATTTCAGACATGGCCCTTGTGTTCTACGAACTCGATTCGGATCTCAGGCGAGCTGTTTTCTCAAGAAGAGACGGGGCAAAATCGGGGCAACGTCGGCCGACCGGGATCGCGTTCTATGTGGAGGACGATAGCCTGTTCGCGCGCCTGCAAGGCGTTCCAAGAGGAACAACACTTCGCGTCGACGCTCATTCTTCAGCGGGTCCTCCCGCGACCTGTGCAATGACGATGACCGATTTCTCAATTGCTGATGGCTAAAAGCGGCGGGATGCGCCGCACTCTATATGGGCGGGTAGCCTTGCGAGCATGCTCTCGCTTGCCGTCGCTACCTTGCTCGTCGTCGATTGGCCGCTGACTACGGCGGAAAAATCGAACTACGACGCAACCTCAACTTACTCCGACGTCGTCGAATACCTCCAGAAACTGGAGAGCCTCGGGGCACCGGGCAAACTGCGCTGGATCGGTGAGTCCACGGAGGGCCGGAAGATCCCCCTCTTCGTCGTGAGCAATCCGCCGGTGGCGAGCGCTCAAGAAGCCCGCAAGCAAGGCAAGCTGATCATCTATATCCAAGGCAACATTCACGCCGGCGAGGTCGAGGGCAAGGAAGCCGCGCTGATCATGTTGCGACGTATCGCCCAGGACAACGACAAGAATGGGTGGCTCAAGAAGATGGTTCTCTTGGTGAACCCGATCTACAACTCGGATGGCAATGAGAAGTGGGGACCGGTCGAGCGCAACCGACCTGAACAGGACGGGCCAAGGCAGGTTGGCGTGCGGCCGAACGGCCAAGGTTTCGACCTAAACCGCGACAGCATCAAGGCCGAATCCCCCGAGATGCGAGCCGCTTTGGAGCACATCTTCAGGCCCTGGGACCCGGACGCGGTCATCGATCTTCACACGACGGATGGCACCCGCCACGGCTTCGATCTCACCTATTCCCCGCCCTTGGATCCGAATACCGACCCCGCCATCCTCACCTACTCTCGGGATCGGCTGCTCCCCGATGTCCGGAAAGAATCCGTTGCCAAATACGGCAAGGATCTCTTCGATTACGGCAATGCTCGCACCGGCGCTACGCCCCGCTGGGACACCTTTGAGCCCTACGGTCGATATGTCACAAACTACGCCGGCCTCTGCAATCGAATCGGCGTCCTGAGTGAAGCGGCGACTTACATTCCCTTCAAAGATAGGATCGACTCAACCGACCGGTTCGTCAGCAGCGTTCTCGACCACTTCGGTCGCAATCGGGCTGAGATCATCAAAATGCGCGCTTCCTTCAAGCTGCCGAGCGAGCTCGGAGTCAGGTTCGAACCCGAATCCCGCGGCGAAGAACCGGTGCCGATCGAAAAGCTGGCCGACGCGGAGCGACGCCCGATTTCGGGTCGCCCGAAAATGCTCGACTTCATAAAGATGCCGGTCTACGATCGTTTCAAGCCGATCAAGAAGACCAAGGTGCCGAAGAGCTATCTCATTCCCGCGTCCGAGATTCAGACCGTTCGATTGCTCACGCGGCATGGCATTTCTGTCGAGAAGATCGCCAAAGATGAAAACCTGAAGGTCGAGACCTTTGCAATCTCCAAGTTCACGATCGCGCCCCGCCCCTTCCAGG
>JBKJIP010000351.1:0-3139 GCA_046598515.1 Fimbriimonadaceae bacterium
CTCACCTTCGTCGGCGCATCCGCCCACGACAGCCCGACCACTTCCCTGGCCAGTTCTGGAGAAAGAGAATCTAGGTCGGCATGCAGCGCCGGATAGCATTCGAAATGGGGGGTCTTATAAAGCACGCCCGGATAAGCGTCCAGGAGGCGGTCGTGCTCGTCCCAAGCCAGTTTGATGCAAAGTAGCACGCCCTTTTTGAGCCAGAACATGCTCTTATCCTCGCGGACTACATTCGAGTCGCCGCTCTTGCCGAGAACCTCTGCGGTTCCCGGCAATTCGAGGGCGAGAGTGACGAACTCGTCGTACGTCATTGATTAGCGTGACAGCTTACGGATGAGATTGAGTATTTCGAGGTACAGCCAAATGATCGTGACGAGCGTTCCGAACGCGGCATACCATTCCATGTACTTGGGTGCGCGGCTTTGAATGCCCCGCTCGATCAAGTCGAAGTCCAAGAGGAAGTTGAACGCGGCGAGACCGATCACGAGGACGCTGAATCCGATGCCGATGGGGCCATTGCCGAAGGTCGCCAGGCCACCTACGAAGTTCGGCGCGATGAACGACAGGAGAAAACAGCCGAGGTAGGTGAGCATGACACCGGCAGTGAGACCGATGATGACGGAACGCATGGTCTCCGTAACCCGAATGATCCGCTTTACATAGAGGAAGAGCATGCCTCCAAGTGTCAACATCGTACCCATGAGGGCGAGCGGGATCGCAGCCGAACCGATCGTCGTGTCCTTCAGCGAGACGGCCGTTATCGCCGAAACCGCTCCCACGAAGTAGCCTTCGGCGAGCGCATAAACCGGGGAAAGGGTCGGAGCGTTTGTCGGCTTGAATGAAATGATCAAGCAGAGAATAAGGCCGACCACGAACGAAGCGATCAAGCCCGGGAAGGACGGGAAGACCCAGCCTACCGCTGCCGCCGCCAAGGTGATCAACAGAAGGATGCCGAGATTCCGAACCGTGCCGCTGAGGGTCATCGGCGTCGAATTGATGCCCGCTGATTCCTCGAAGAGGTCGGCGCGCATCGTGGGATTGCTTTGTCTCACGCTCATAGTTATCTCAAATGACGGGCGAAAGCCGTGTCTGGCTGCATTTTAACCTGAAATGGGCCAAAGCGGCTACATGTTCAGCGAGTATAAACCCAGCGAACTCCCAATGTGGGCCGCGGATGCTCGTGCCGCGGCGAGAGAGCAGGAAGGACCCGCGAGACCATCACCCGGAAAGTGAGAACGCGCTAATGTTTGAAAGGCAGTCTCCGCGGCACAAGCATCCGCGGCCCACACTTGACTTGAACTTCGACCTAGTGTCCTACTCTCGCCGCAAAGCGACGATCGGATCCAGCTTTGCCGCGCTGACCGCCGGATAGAAACCGAAAACCATACCGACTACGGCCGAGAAGCCAGCCGCGAAGACAGCGGCAGTGATGGGGAACGGCGTTGGCAAACCGCCCTCCTTCGGCCAGTTGTTAGCCGCGGAAAAGATAGTCACCAAGGAACCCAGCCCATAGGCGATACCCATGCCGATGAGACCGCCGACTAGGGACAGCGTCCCCGCTTCGACTAGGAACTGAAGCAACACCGTTGCACCACGAGCCCCGACCGCCTTTCGAAGGCCGATCTCACGGGTCCGCTCGGTAACCGACACCAGCATGATGTTCATGATGCCGATACCGCCAACCAGGAGCGAAAGAGCCGCGATCGCGGCGAGGACGCCGCCCGCGACGCCGAGCACGCCGTTGATCGTGTTCAGCATCGACTCACTCGAGTCGACTCGGTAGATCCGCTTGTTATCGCTCCGAACCATCAGAGCTTCCCAGACCTTGTCCATCGTGGCCTGGACGGACGCATCCTTCTTGGGCTCTATGGTGAGCATCATAACCTTTTCACCACCCTGCCATTTCTTCTGGAAGGTGCTAATGGGCATGTAAATGTCCTTAGCGTTGCTCTGGCCGAAGGCATCCTTCTTCTTGAGCACACCGATGACTTCTAGGGTTATGCCAGCAAGGGTGACGTTCTTGCCGAGAGGATCTGAACCGCGGAAGAGGCGATCACGCACGTCTTCGCCGATGATTGCGACGTTCGCAAGGGTATCAACATCGCTTTTGGTGATCTTACGACCCGCAAGCAGGATGAAGTCGTCCTGGTCGCAGTAGCTTTCCTCGACGGCCTTCGTAGACGTGTCATCCAGCGAAAACTCACCGTAGACCGACTTTGTCGTAGGGCCCTGCGAGAAGGGGGAAATTCTCTCGATCTCGGGAATCCGCGCCTTCAGGTATTCCGCATCTGCCATCGTGAGGCCGTCGATCTTGCCCGTGGTCTGTCGATTTTGGCGGCGTCCGCCGGAGTCGAAGAAGACGTAGATCGTCTTCGTACCCATCGAGCTGAACTCGCCGCTCATGTAGGCCTGGAAGCCGTTCGAAACCATGACGATAGTGGTCACGGCCATGACGCCGATGATAACGCCGAGCATGGTGAGAAACGCTCGCAACTTATGCAGCCGGAGCATTTCGAGGGCGATGAGAAAAGACTGGGCTAACATCGGTCTTCCTTAACCCCGACCGCCTTCCATGAAGCCCGTTCGGCTCGGGCCGCCGAACTTCGGCTTAGAGACCTTGTCGCCTTCCTTCACGCCGGACAGGATCTCGACTTTCGCGTTCGTGGTGAGTCCCACTTGAATGTCTTTTCTCGTCGGCTTGCCCTTGGGGTCCGTTGGAGCTATCTCCACAAAACTTCCCTTGGCATCCTTGCCAACAAAGTCTGCGGGCAGCGTTAAGACACCCTTTTTACCCGTGACGTCGAGCGTACATCGGGCCGACATTCCGGATCGAAGGCGTTCGTCCGAATCGCGTAGCCAAATCTCGACCTGGTACTTCACGACGGCATCCGAACTGGCCCCAGCTCCTGCCGCGGCTTGCTCTGAGGCGACGCTTGTCGGCGCGATCTTCTTCACATAGCCGTCGAAGGTCACGCCGGGGACGGCGTCGACCGTGATCTTGGCCGCGAGGTCGTTGCGGAGGCGGGCGGTATCGATTTCGTTTACGCTCAGGTTGACGCGCATCGCACCTCGATCTTCGATGCGAACGATCGCGGAGCCGGAGTTAAAGCTGCTGAGACCGGAAACGAGTTCGCCTTCC
>JBKJIP010000466.1:0-5433 GCA_046598515.1 Fimbriimonadaceae bacterium
TCACCGAGCAGGTAAGAGCCGTCAGTTGAACCCAAGAGCCAAAGGGAGTGCGAGGATGCAACGTGCCTCGCAGCGCATGGGATCAAGCTCCTAATGAACCGGTTAGCCCAACGTTGACCTTGGAATCCTACATCAAGGCGGACGCCATCATCGTTGACTGCGCGCCTCCCAACACGGATTTGACCCGCTACGCGAGGAAAAAGCGTACAGGTGCATGGGTGCCTGAGGTTCCGTGCGTTAGCTGGCCCTCGGAGTCCCAGCATTCGGGCGTGGTCAAACAAGATAAACATGGAATCCCAAGAGCTTTTAAAGCAGAGATCGGCGAACGGCGAGCCGATTGCCGACCACATCGAGACCTACGCCCAGGATATCGTGGACACCGTCCGAGAGCCGCTCTTGATGCTCGACACGACCCTGCGCGTCCGCAGCGCCAATCGGGCATTCTATCAAACCTTTCGCGTGACTTCCGAGGAAACCGAGAATCGCCTGATCTACGAATTGGGGAACGGCCAATGGGACATTCCCGCCCTGCGAACCCTGCTCGAAGATATCGTGCCGAAGAGTTCGGTCTTCAACGACTTCGAGCTAGAGCACGATTTCCCCGCCATCGGGCGGCGGGTTATGCTCCTCAACGCACGCAAACTTCGGGCCGGAGATCACGGCGAGCTTCTTGTCCTCGCGATGGAAGATGTAACCGCTCGAAAGCAAGCGGAAGAGGCTCTGGTTAAAGCCGGCGCCCTCCAGAGCGCGATCTTTAACAGTGCCAATTTCTCGAGCATTGCAACAGATGCGAAGGGTGTCATTCAGATCTTCAATGTGGGCGCCGAGCAGATGTTGGGTTATACGGCCGCCGAAGTAATGAATCAGATCACGCCAGCGGACATTTCTGATCCACAGGAGGTGATTGCACGCGCTAAGGAGCTTAGTGTCGAACTGGGGACCACGATTACGCCGGGCTTCGAGGCATTGGTGTTCAAGGCATCGCGCGGTATCGAGGACATCTACGAGTTAACCTACATTCGCAAGGATGGCAGCCGATTCCCTGCCGTGGTTTCCGTCACAGCGCTGCGTGACGCTCAGAGCGCAATCATTGGCTACCTGTTGATCGGGACCGATAACACTGCTCGCAAAGAGGCCGAAGAAGCCTTGTTCAAGGCCGGCGCCCTCCAGAGCGCGATCTTTAACAGTGCCAATTTTTCAAGCATTGCCACCGACGAGAAGGGCGTCATCCAGATCTTCAATGTCGGCGCCGAGAGAATGCTCGGTTACACCGCGGCGGAAGTGATGAACAAGATCACGCCGGCCGATATCTCCGATCCGCAAGAAGTGATCACCCGGGCTAGGGCCCTGAGCGCCGAGTTGGGCACGACCATCATGCCCGGCTTTGAGGCCCTGGTTTTCAAAGCCTCGCGTGGCATCGAAGATATCTACGAGCTCACCTACATCCGCAAGGATGACAGCCGCTTTGCCGCCATCGTCTCGGTAACGGCCCTGCGTGACGAGCATGACGCTATCATCGGCTACCTCCTGATTGGCACAGATAACACCGCGCGAAAGCAGGTGGAAGCCGAACGGATGCTGCTCGACCAACGCGTGCGCGATCAGCAGTTCTACACCCGCTCGCTCATTGAGTCCAATATTGACGCCCTCATAACCACAGACCCGCGTGGAATCATTACGGACGTCAACAAGCAGATGGAGGCCCTCACGGGGTGCACGCGTGACGAGCTGATCGGCGCCCCGTTCAAAGACTATTTCACCGATCCCGAACGCGCCGAGGCCGGCATCAAACTTGTCTTGGCCGAAGGCAAAGTAACCGACTACGAACTGACGGCAAGCGCCCGCGACGGGAAGGAAACCGTTGTCTCCTACAACGCGACGACATTCCACGATCGAGACCGGAAGCTCCAAGGGGTCTTCGCCGCCGCGCGGGATGTTACGGAAAGGAAACGCTACGAAGAATCCTTGCAGCAAGCGAACCGGGCCAAAAGCATGTTTCTGGCCAACATGAGCCACGAGTTGAGAACGCCCCTAAACGCCATCCTCGGGTACTCCGAGATGCTGCAAGAGGATGCTGTAGATCGCGGTCTTCCCGAGTTCACGTCCGACCTGGAGAAGATAAGTGCGGCGGGCAAGCACCTGCTGGCCCTGATCAACGACATTCTCGATTTATCAAAAATCGAAGCCGGCAAGATGGACCTGTTCTTAGAGAGCTTCGAGGTCGCCGAGATGATCGACGACGTGGCGGCCACAATCCGGCCGATGGTGGAGAAGAACCTCAACACGCTGCAAATCGAACGTACGCCAGATTTGGGCGTGATGCGAGCCGACCAAATCAAGGTTCGGCAAGGCCTATTCAATCTTCTGTCCAACGCGGCAAAGTTCACCCAGCAAGGGAGTATCACGCTCAATGCCAGTCGCGAATCCATGAACGGCAGCGAGTGGATCGTATTCAAGGTGACCGATACCGGAATCGGCTTGAGCCCGGAGCAGATCGTCAAACTCTTCCAAGACTTTACGCAGGCCGATCCCTCGACGACACGAAAATTCGGCGGAACTGGCCTTGGGCTGGCCCTCACCCGGCGATTCTGCCAGATGATGGGCGGAGACGTAACCGTGCACAGCGCTCCCGGCCACGGCAGTGTTTTCACCATCAAAATTCCCGCCGTGGTTAGGCAGACGACCGAACCCGAGCTAACTACCGCCGAACCCGAAAACTCTCCAAACCCAATGATGGCTCCTGATCAGCCGACACCGGGCGGAGCCTGCGTGCTGGTCATCGACGATGACCCGATACAACGCGACTTAATGCAGCGCTTCCTGAGTCGGGAAGGCTTTTCGGTACGGACCGCGAGCGGTGGGGAAGAAGGTCTGACCTTGGCCCGAGAACTACGGCCCGCCGCCATCACGCTGGATGTGATGATGCCGGATATGGACGGATGGACCGTTCTTACGGCGCTGAAAGCCGACGACGAATTGCGGAACATCCCTGTCATCATGCTGACCATGGTGGACGACCCGGAACGTGGGTTCACGCTCGGTGCCGCCGAATATGCAACGAAGCCCCTCGACCGTAACCAGCTCTCCCAGATCCTCAAGAAGTACGTTTGCGCGAACGCACCATGCCCGGTCCTTCTCGTCGAGGATGACCCCGCGAACCGTGCTGTGACGCGAAACCTCCTGGAGAAGGAGGGCTGGAGAGTTAGCGAAGCCGAAAACGGGCGGGTTGCCCTCGACTGTTTGGCCCGGGAGCGCCCCAATCTCATTCTCCTCGACTTGATGATGCCGGAGATGGACGGCTTCGAGTTTGCGGACAAAGTGCGTCGCCACCCCGAGTGGCGTACAATTCCTATCGTGGTCGTGACGTCAATGGATCTCCGCGACTCCGATAGGCAGAGGCTGAGCGGATACGTGCAGGCGATTCTTCATAAGGAAGGAGACTCCCGCGAAGCGCTGTTAAGCCAAGTGCGCGACTTGCTCGCCGTCAGCACCGCAGATCGCCGAAAATCGGAGTGATTCTCTTTGAACATCGCCACCATTTTATTAGTCGAAGATAACGAGATGAACCGCGATATGCTTTCTCGCCGCTTGGCGCGTCGCGGCTATGCCGTAATGATTGCGGTGGACGGTCAGAGCGGGGTCGAGCTTGCGCAGAGCCGAACGCCGGATTTGATCTTGATGGATATGAGCTTGCCCGTGCTCGATGGCTGGGAAGCGACTCGCCGACTCAAAGCCGATGCCGCGACGGGAAAAATCCCGATCATTGCGCTCACCGCGCATGCCATGTCCAGCGATCGGGAGAAAGCGCTCGAGGCCGGCTGCGACGATTACGATACGAAGCCGATTGATATGCCGCGCCTGCTTGGGAAGATCGAAGCACTGCTGGGGCAGGACGCGACCCAATGAGCGAATCATCCCGTTTCACGCTGCCTGCCGCGCTCATCCATGACCTGCGCACGCCCATCAATCACATTCTCGGGTATTCCGAAATGCTAATCGAGCAAACGAGCGAGCGCTCGAATGAAGACTTCACGCCGGACCTGCAAAGGATTCAGCTTGCCGGACAGCACCTGCTGCAGGTAATCAATGGAAGCTTTGTCTCTGGGGGCGGTACGGAGGTCGAGGCTGCGCCGACCTTGGAAATAGTACGCGCGCGAACCGACCCCGTGGAGGTATCCGGCGAGCACAGTGGTTCTCTCTTGGTCGTAGACGACAACGAGGGTAATCGCGACTTGCTAGCGCGCCTGTTGCAGCGCCAGGGCTACCAGGTGGCCACCGCCAACAGCGGATCCCAAGCTCTTGAGGCCCTGGTTGCCGACGCTTTCGACCTGGTGATGCTCGACATTATGATGCCGGAAATGGACGGTTATGAGGTGCTCAAGCGCATCAAAGCCGACGACTGGTCGCGGAACATCCCGGTCATTATGATTTCCGCCCATAACGAGCTGGAATCGGTCGCGCGCTGTATTGAATTGGGTGCCGAGGATTACCTCCCCAAGCCGTTCAACCAGACCATTCTCCGGGCGCGAGTCAACGCTTGCCTGGAGAAAAAGCGTGGCCGCGATCGCGAGGTCGTCCTCTTCAAGGAACTTGAACAGCACTACAAACAACTTCAAGAACTCAAGACTCTGGGTGACAACCTGACCCAGATGATCATCCACGACCTGCGCACTCCCCTCACATCGCTGATCACGGGAATCAGGACGCTGGAAGTTGTTGGGGACTTGAATGAAGACCAGCATGAGATGAAGGACATTGCCCTCCACGGGGGAGAGACCCTGCTGGGACTCATCAACGATCTTCTCGACGTGGAAAAGCTCGAATCGGGCGCGATGCAACTGGACTACGACGTCCTCCATGTGCCTGAGCTCGTTGGCACGGCAATCGAACAGGTGTCCTCGTTGCTCGAAGAAAAGCAGTTGAAGATCGTAGAAAAGGTTTCCCGTGATCTGCCGACCCTCATCGGGGACGAAAGCAAGCTACTCCGCACCCTATCCAACCTGCTCGGCAACGCCATCAAGTTCACGCCGGCCCTGGGGACGATCACCGTCGCCGTCTGTCTTGCCCGAGGGGGCGGCGCCGTCGAGTTCTCCGTTACCGATACCGGCGAAGGCATCCCTCGTGAATCGTTCGGCCAGATCTTCGAGAAATTCGGCCAAGTAGAATCCCGCCAAAGCGGCCGCGTGATGAGCACGGGCTTGGGGCTTACCTTCTGCAAGCTCGTCGTGGAGGCGCACGGGGGCCGAATCAGAGTAAAGAGTGGCCTAGGCCAAGGCAGCACCTTCACCTTCGCGATCCCCCTGCCCGCGGCTTAGCCGTATCACGCTTCCAAGATCCTCAACCCGCGTTCTGCCTCAACACGCGTCGTGTTGAGGCATCGCATGCCGACCAGCACTCAATGGAACTCGCCCCCGAAGCCGTGTGCTTATGGCC
>JBKJIP010000089.1:0-8006 GCA_046598515.1 Fimbriimonadaceae bacterium
GGTCCACCCTTGCGTCGGAAAGGATGACAGCTCATCCGCATCGATGTATTGGCCGGGGCGGTACATGTCGCATTGTGACATATGCACTCTAAAATCTTTCGAATTCTTAAACAGAAAAGCCCCCGTGGAACCCACGGGGGCTTTGCCGGATCGGGTATCAGGGCTTGACCGAGAAGATCGGCGAAACCTTGGTTACACCATTCACGCCGACCTTCAAGTAGCCGTTCGTTGTCGCAACCACCGGAATCGTTCCGACCGGGAACGTTGCCGTGGTCAGGCCCTCTGGCACCGTGACGGCACCCGGGGCGACGATTGCGCCCGTCGTGCTCCAGCAGGCCAAAACCAGGCCGCCCGCAGGAGCCGGACCGTCGAGAGTCACCGTGCTCGTAAAGCTGAGGCCACCCTTGATGTTCGTCACCGAAGTCGTCAAGGTCAAAGGTGTCGGAGCCTTGACCGTGACCGTCATCTTGTGGGAACCCACCGTGACCGTCACGTTCGTGGAAGCGGCCACTGCCGTCGTAGTCATCGTGAACTGCTTCGAGTTCGTACCCGTGGCCACCGCCACCGTCGCCGGAACTGTAGTTGCCAGGCTGTCATCGGCCACCGGCATCGAGACTGATGCGGCAGCATTCTCATTCAGCGTTACCGTGAACGTGATCGGCGTCCCGCCCGTGACCGATGCCGCGGACGCCGTCAGCGTAGCTTGGTAGTATTTGACAACCCGGAGGTCATAGTTCGTGGACACCTTGAAAACGGAACCGGCCAAGAGCACGTTGCCCGCACCATCCACCGCGATCGCGCGGCCGCGGTCGTTACCGTTATCGACTCCGTTGTTCAAGACCGTCCAAACCGTCTTGCCATTCGCGTCAAGCTTCCAGCCCAAGAAGTCTTGGCGAGTGCTCGACGTGGAAGTGCCACCCACGAAGATGGTGTTACTCGTGCCATCGAGGAATGCGTCGAAGGCGAAGTCGTCTTTGTTCGCCGGTCCGTTGTAGTTTGTCAACCAAAGCTGCGAACCGGTCGGCGAATATTTGGCAACCGTGATGTCCAGACTCAGACCAGCGTCTGTCTCGCCGACGATGATCGTGTTTCCGGTGCCATCGACGATGATCCGGCTCGGCCGGTCGTTCCCGCTACCAACGCCATTGTAAACCTTCTCCCAAACTCGGGCTCCGGTAGCGGCGTTGATCTTGAACGTGTCCCAATCGTAGTCGAAGCCATAAACGTCGACCATGCCTGTGATGTAGACGAATCCGTTTGTGGAGTCCACGGCCATGGCCGTGAGCTCATCGAGTCCCGCAAAACCGTCGAAGAGAGCCTGCCAAGCAACGACGCCGTTGGCGTCGAGCTTGGCGCAATAGAAGTCTTCATCGACGGTGCCCGAGACATACAGGTTGCCGGTCGTATCCATCTCGACCCGCTGGTTTCCGGGGAAGGCCATCAGCGTGTCTTGGGTGTGGGTCCAGGCCTTGACCCCGTTCGAGGTGCCCATCTTCGAGCAGCGAACCTCCGCCGTCCACGACTGCCCGTAACCCACGGCGGTAACCGTCGTCGGCGAGGTCACGATCACCTGTTGATAAGCTGAGACATCCGTCTCCAACGTATCCCAAGCCACGGCTCCCGTGGCCGAGTTAAAGCGAATCACCGCGCCGAAGGTGCCATCGACCTGCGCTGCGACATAGACGTTACCGGCCGCATCGACCGTGAACCCGTTTGCAAAGTCGTCCGTGTTGGCGGTGCCATTGTAGTCGACGCGCCACACCTGGGTGCCCGCCGCGTTGTACTTCGCCACGCGAATATCGCGGTTGGTGTTGCGGACGTTGCCGAGGATATACACATTGCCGGCGGCATCGGTCGTCATATCGATGAGATCATCGCCGTAGACGCCCGGACCCGACGAGTCGACCGTCCACCGGACGGATTGGCTAAGCCCCATCGGCGCAAGCACGGCGAGGGCAAGGGGAAAGAAGTGACGCATGCGAAGCATAGTTGGTTTGGGTTCCTGTTGATTGGAAAGCGTGTAAACGTAAATCGTAATTGGTAAATCGTAAATCGACGAACGGCTCTTAGGGTGCCTGCGAAACTAGATGTGTCGTGCAACGCTAGGCTCGCTACACGTCCGACTATTTACGATCTACCACTTACTCATCTCCGTCGATTTACAATTTACGATTTACGATTTACAGATTGAGAGGTCAGGCCGCCACCGTCCCACGATAGGTCGGCGTATAGGCCGGGAAGACTTGGGCTACGTTGTTGTTCTTAAGCCGCTTTTTCACGACTTCGGCGAGGATGTCGCGGTAGTCGATAGTCACCTTCAGATCCTGCTGATCTTGAAGCTGACCGGTCGCTAAGCCCGGCCATTGACGCAGGACGCGACCTCCGATCACATTGCCGCCCATCATCATCATCACGTTGCCCGTGCCGTGGTCACAGCCGGTCCCGTTCTGCATGACTTTGCGCCCGAACTCGGACATGATGACGACCACAAAGTTGCGCTTGTTGGCGGACATGAGGTCCGTGTAGAACGCGCCAAGCGCGGAGAAGAGCTCGCCCATGTGCTCACGCAAGAAGCCATCTACTGCCCCCTGGTTGTCGTGAGTATCCCAGTTGTCGAAGTTGATCGAAATCGCCTCGACTCCCATTTCTGCCCGAATCATCGCCGCGGATGCGCGGAGTGATCTAGCGAAGTAGCTGTCCTGCGGATACGCGGCACCGCCCGCCGGCACGTAGTTCTCGAAGTCGATAGCGTTTAGGAGATCGACCGTAGTCTGCGTATTCTTGGCAACGGATTTCAGCGGATCGGTGGATGCCTCATAGGCGGCCTTGAGCGTCGCCAGCATGTCCGCTTGGTGCGGGAACCAACCTTCATAGCCGAAGTATTGCGGGTCCGGAATCGGAAGCGTCGACGGCGCGTTCCAGAGAAGATCCATGACGCCATAGGACATCGAAATCGCCCGCAAAGGCGCATTCGGCGTCATCGATGAGCTGGTAGCAAGGTGCCGTGCCAGCCAACCGTTCGGAATCGTGAGATCGTCGGGCTTGCCGAGTTGACTCCAGCGGGAAGCATCAAAGTGAGACCGAGTCCATCCCGTCTTCGCCGCGCCCGTAGCGTGTACGAAGAGGAACTTATCGTCATTGTAGGCTTCCATCAAGGGGTTGAAAGCTTGGGAGACGCCGAAGAAGCCGTCGAGATCGACGCACTTGTTCGCATTCGTGCTATCCGGACGCGGGATCGCTTCCGTCGAGCGGTGAGCGTAGTAGTTATCGTCCCCGTGCGGCACGCAGAGGGAGAGCCCGTCCGCGCCTCCGCCGAGGAAGATGGCGATGAGGATGTCCTGATCGCTAGCCGTCTGGCCCATGGCAACCTTCGGAAGCCATGCCGGCATCGTCACCGTCGCCGCCGTGGCGAGCGCCCCGCGGCCCATAAACTGGCGGCGGCTGAGTGTTTGATATTCTTTACAACCTGACATTTCTAGATCTCTCCTTCAAGCTCAGAACCACTGGTAGGACGGGAAGCACAGAGCGAGGGCGACGGTTTCGCGAACCGTATCGTCGGTGATCGGGCGCTTTTTGACGAAGTTGATGAGCCGAGTCTTTTCGCCGGAGGGCATGCCCGTCGAAAAGAATATCTGCTCGATCTTGTCCACCACGGCCTGAGCCGAGGAGCGCGTGCCGATCACGCGCTTGATGTCGAACTGGAACTGCTGGGTAAAGCCGCCGCTCATGCCCTGGAAGAAGAAATTCCAGCGCGGGAGAAGGAGCCCCTGCCAGTGCGAAGTCTTGTCGGGGAAGCCGTCGGGAGTGGGCCATCCGAAGATCTCCTGCCCCGCCGTATTCATGTAGCCCCATCGCATCCACGAGAAGGCGTCCACCTTCGGCTTGAGCGCCGCGAGGGCACCGATGTAGAGATGGCCGGGGCGCTTCAGCTTCGGCTGGGCCGCCATGAGGTTCGGGCCGGTTAGGATGATCCGCAGCATCGCCTTGATATCGCCGCCGGTGCGGAGATACTCGTTGGCGACCTTCGTCTCGATCGTCGCGAAGTTGCCTTCACCCAGGAACCAGCGCACCATCTTCTTGGCGAGGAACTTCGCCGTAGAAGGATGAGTGAGGAGAATGCGCATGACCAGTTCCGCGTCCTTCACGCCGCCGCCGGCCGGGATAGTTCGTCCGAGAACATACTTACTCCCCTCAGCGTGGGCCCAATCGTAGTATTGCCACTCGCCGTGCTGGGCGCTATTCGGATCCCACAGATACGACCAACCCGTGAAGCAGTTCGTGACCTGCACGACATCCTGCTGCGTGTAGCCGCCGGTGACGCCCATGGTGTGCAGTTCCATGATCTCGCGAGCATAGTTCTGGTTCGGGTTGCCGCCGTAGCTGTAGGCATTGTCCAGATAGACCATCATGCCCGCGCTGTGGGCCGATGCCCATAACATGTCGGAGAACTTGCCGAGGGCATGCTTGCGGATGACGTTGTTATGGTCGGGAATGAACTGCCAGAAGCCCACCTTGCCGATGTACATGTTGAAGTGGTCCCGCCAGAACTCGCACATGCGCTGATAGAGTTGGCGCTTGGAGAAAATGGACCGGTAAATCGTTGCGTCCTTGAAGCCCTCCTCGATGATCCAGCCGTCGGAAAGCGTGCTGAGTTGCTTCGCCTTCATAAAGACGGCGGGCCACTTGTTCTTCACGAATGTCTCGCACACCGAGTCTTCGGCGTCCGTCATCGTGAGCTGTTTTTCGAGATACTGATTGAAGCCGAGCTGCGTGACGAGGGCAAGATCGGCGGGCGTCGCCCCGTATGTGGTGCGGCGAATCAGTTGGGTCTCGGGGGTGCGGGTTGGGCTCGAAGACGGGGTCTGGGCTTCGGCATTGGCCATGGCCATCAGACCCGACACGGACGTCAGTCCAAGCAGTGCGTCCCTTCTCGATCGCGCAGGTCCACTGGCAGGCGGCGACGTTGAGACGGGCTCCTCGGCAAGAGCGGATTGTTCTTGACTCATATTCTCCTCTGCGGTCATATTCCGTGGATATCCATATTGGGTATCCGAGCAATTACGGGTTCGCCTTGGGATAATTACGGGGCCCGCTGCTTACCGAAAATGCGCGACCATAAACGGTGCACGAAGAAAGATTCTCGGCTGACAATGGTGATATTAACAGGGACGCGGCCGCTCGCCAAGAGAGTTCAGCCGAAATGGGCCTGATGATCCACCGCCGATGTGCCAAAAATGCCGGTAGGGATGATAGACCCAACCCAAATGACCGGTTTCGCATTCGAAGCGACGGCCATCTCCAAACCGGAGATCGCCGACCCCACCGCATTTGAGAAGGAGTTCCATCGGGCGCTGGCCCCACCCGGGGATGATCCACCGCCGCCGCCGGAAGAGCGAAAGCTCGACGGGCCGGAGGAGTCGCCGACTGAAACGCCGAATGCGAAGTCGAGCCAGATGGACCCCCAGCCCCAAGTTCTCCCGCTGATGCTTTTAGCCGGCATGGAGCCGCCCGTCGGGTCTTCCCTACCGCTTTCCGATGCGCCTGCCTTGACGCCCGCCTTGGTCTTGCCACCAGTAGCGGCTGGCACACCGCTTGAGCAATTGGGCCTGGACTCGGTGGAGACTTTGATTCCGCTGCCCGAACTTCCGTCGGATTTGCTCGAGAAGACTCCCAATGTCGCCGCCGGTTTGGCGGAGCTTCCGGCCGACTCTGAAGTCGAACTGGACGCCACCGAAGACGAGGTACCTGCCGAGCTAGGCCCGCAAAGCCGCTCATCGCACTTCGAGGCAAAAACCGGGCAACTCCAGAAGGCTCCGGCCGAGATTGAGGGCCCCGCTCCATTGAACCATCGTGCGAAGATGATGGATCACCTGGACATGATCGCCGCGAAGTCGACAAAGATCGAAGTCAAGATCGAAATGAATCCCCTCGATCTTGGTCCCATGACGCTGCAGGTGTCTCAAGACGGCAAGGAGATCAAGGCTCACGCGATCGTTGAGAATCCGGCGTTGAGGCTGGCTCTTGACCGATCCCAAGCTCACCTGACGGCCGCTCTCTCCGAAGCCGGAATGAATTTGACCGACTTCTCGATGGAGTCCGGACCGCAGCAAGAGCAGCCTGGGCACCACTTTGCCGGAGTCGCGCCGAAGTCGCTTGCCCAAGGCGCAACGCAGAGCCGCCAGACATCAGGATCTGGCCTCGAAATTTGGATTTAGGAACCCTCAAGGAAACCATGAACATCGCCCCAACCTCCGCAATCCCCACCCAAAACGGCGGGAGCACGACGAAGTCGACCAACCAGCTAAACCTGGAGACATTCCTGGTTCTGCTCAGCGTCCAAATGTCCACCCAGAACCCCCTCGAGCCCATGAGCGACCGCGATTTCTTCGCCCAGCTCGCCCAGCTCGGCCAGGTTCAAGGAATGGACGGCCTGCAATCGGCGATGAAGTCCGCCGAGTCGGCGGGTCTTATCGGCAAGAAGGTCACGGCTCTCCGTCCGTATAGCGACACCGGAAGCAACGTCAATGAGGTCGTGGAAGGCGTCGTCCAAAAAGTAACCCTCAAAGACGGCCATCACTTCCTCTCCCTCAAGCAAGCTGACGGCGGCATCGTCGAGGTCAAGACGGACAACATAATGAGCATCGAGGCGTCTTCTTAGTTACGAGTTACGAATCACATATTGGAACTTTCATGGAGGGCGGGGATGCATCGTGCCCCGCCAATCGGAAACCATGGAAGGGCGGGGATGCAACGTGCCCCGCATCGCACAGGGCTAAGCCCGAATAAGAACCGAAATGAATATCCAGAACACAAGAGTCCAAGACCTGGTGCAAAGCCAGACTCAGACGCCGACCAAGGTCGGCGGTGGGCCGGACTTCGCGAATATCCTGCAGGACCGCCTGAAGGTCAGTGGCCACGCCCAAACTCGCCTCGCGAGCCGAAACATCGAGCTCACGCAGGCGGACTGGGAGCGTGTAATGAACGGCGTCGACAAAGCCGCCGCCAAGGGCGCAAAGGACTCGCTCGTCATGATCGACGACATCGCACTCGTTGTCAGTGTCAAAAACCGCACGGTCATCACGGCCGTGGATAAAGAGAGTCTGAAGGAGAACGTTTTTACCAACATTGACAGTGCAGTGGTGGTTTAGGATTTCGTAAATCGTAAATCGTAAATCGATGTCTGTAGACATCGAGAAATGACCTCAAACAGGACACACCCTTCCGTCGATTTACGATTTACCATTTACGATTTACGCAACAGCGGCAAAGCAAAAACGTGGACCCCCAAAAGGGAGCGTCGGCCCGGCTTGAACAGCTTGGCCCCTTTGCCAAAAACATAGCAATCAGGAGGCAAAGGAAAACAATGCTGCAAGCACTATTGGCCGGCGTGGCCAGCATCAAGGCGCATCAAACGCGCATGAACGTCATCGGTAACAACCTTGCGAACGTCAACACAACGGCGTTCAAGAGTTCTCGTGCGACATTCCAAGACATGATCTCGCAAGTGGTGCGCGGAGGCTACGGCCCCACCGCGAACCTTGGCGGGCAAAATCCCACCCAATTCGGGCTCGGTGTCCTCGTCGCAGGAACCGACACCGACACCTCGCAAGGCTCGCTCAACGCGACCAACCGCCGTACCGACCTCGCTATCCAAGGCAACGGCTTCTTCGTGGTCTCCGATGGGAACACGATGCGCTACAGCCGGGACGGCGCGTTCGACCTCGATGCGAACGGAAGCCTCGTCATGCGCGGCTCCGGCGAGCGGGTTGTCGGCTGGACCGCCGATGCCTCCGGGAACATCGACTCCACCCAAGTCGCCGGTGCAAACTCGTTCCTCACGATCCCGCTTGGCTCCCTAACGTCGGCTCAGGCAACGTCTTCTGTGACCTTGTCGGGGAACCTAAAGTCAACATCGACGGCGACAGATACTTGGTCGACGACGATCCGGGTTTACGACGACCTCGGCGGCGCCCACGATGTCACCATTAAGTTCTCCAACCGAACCA
>JBKJIP010000184.1:0-12018 GCA_046598515.1 Fimbriimonadaceae bacterium
CTTCTTCGATGAAGCCCACCTGCTCTTCACCGATGCCCCCTCTTCGCTCGTCCAGAAGGTTGAGCAAGTTGTGCGCTTGATTCGATCCAAGGGAGTTGGCGTCTATTTCATCTCGCAGAACCCGCTGGACGTTCCCGACACCGTTCTCGGCCAACTCGGAAACCGGGTGCAGCACGCTCTGCGCGCTTTCACGCCCCGCGACCAGAAGGCGGTGGACACGGCGGCGGACACATTCCGAGTCAACCCCGCGTTCTCGACGAAGGAAGTGATCACGCAGCTTGCAGTTGGCGAAGCGCTCGTCTCGTGCCTCGAGGATGGAGGTATTCCCATGCCCGTCCAGAAGACCCTGATCACACCTCCCCATGCCCACATCGGCCCCTGCGACCCCGCCGTGCGGCAGTCCGTGTTCAACAGCAGCCCGATCGCCGGCAAGTACGACACGATGCTCGACCGGGAATCCGCGTATGAGAAGATCAAGGCGATCCGCTCCAAAGAGGAAGCCGCAAATGTGGTTCCCCCGCCCGTACAGACGGAAGCGCCCAATGAGCCCCGCACTCACAACATGCCCAAGCCAGAGCCCGAGCCGCGCGAGCGCAAAGCGCCGGCGAGAAGGACGGACTCGGTGTTCGAAGCGATGACGAAGAGCGTCGTCCGCAGCGCCAGCTCCCAACTCGGCCGTTCCTTGGTGCGCGGAGTCCTAGGGAGCCTGTTCGGAACGTCAAGGCGACGCTAGCCCTTCAACCTCCCCCTCTCCGTGAATGTTCGTGTCACGGGGAGGGGGCCGGGGAAAGAAGCCTTCCAGATATCCAAGGGTTTCTACGAAACGGTCCCAAACTGCGCCACCGAGACGGCAATGTTGCGGGGAAACCATAATTTTTGGGTTTTCTTACGGAAAACCTCAAATGTGCTTGGAACATTTTGATCCCAAACCCGTCCATAATCATGGGTAGCCTACCAAGGAGGAGCCATGACCACTGGGACAGTACCAGCGGGGTTGCAGCTCACTGAGGAGGAGGCGTTCGCTCTGTTGGCTATGTGTCTCACTAGTCCGCACGGATTGGACGCCACGTCAGAAAACGCGCTGAGAAAACTCGCAGAATATGCCATTCAATCAAGTACTCATAAAGCAGATGATCGATTAATCGATCTGAAGCAATACACTGCGGGCTCAGCGTAAGTGATAGCAACCGGGGCGGAGAGAAATCTCCGCCCTTCCGCATTCTGGAGGGGCATACTGACAGGGTGCCGACCGACACATGGAATGCCGAACAATATGACCGCTTTAAATCGGAGCGCAGTCGACCGTTCTTCGATCTCATCTCACTGGTGAAGCCGCGGGTCAACTTGACCGCCATCGACCTCGGGTGCGGCACTGGCGCCTTGACCGCCGCCTTTCACGAGCAATTCAACGCCAAGAGCACGGTTGGAGTCGATAACTCCGCGAACATGCTCGCGGACGCGCCTTCCCGGCCCGGACTTTCCTTCGTTCTCGCCGACGCCGCAAGTTATGAACCACCGTCACCGGTCGACGTCGTGATCAGCAACGCATTGATTCACTGGATCCCGGATCATCGTTTGCTCCTGAGCCGCCTCAAGGAAATGTTGAAACCGGGTGGCCAGGTGGCGATTCAGTTTCCCAATAACGGCACGCATCGGTATCAGCAGATCGCCTACGCGCTTCAAAGCGAATCGCCCTTTGATGGCTATCCGCCCAACCCGATCGACGCGAATCTCCTAACCCTGGAGGAGTACGCCCAAGCCCTGAGCGAGCTGGGATTTGAGGATATCGACATCCATATGCGCGTGTATCTCCATCCTCTCAAGCGCGGCGATCAGATCCTGGAGTGGGCGAAAGGGACGTTCCTCACCCACTTTGCCAAAGTCCAGCCGCCCGAGATCAACCAGCGTTTCATGGCCGCCTACCGCGAGCGCTTATTCGCGGAGATTCCGGCCCACGAACCCTACCTGTTTACCTTCCGGCGCGTGTTTCTAAGCGCGACTACTGCTTCCACAGAACAATCCGATCCCCGTTCTTGAAGGTGAATCTGTATTTTCCGGGGCCGATCGGCTCGACCTTGGTGTTGCCGAGAGCCGTAAAGCACTGCTCCGTTCGCTCCGTCGGCGAAGCCGGCTTTTTCGAATCAAAAGCGATGTTTTTGCCTTCTATGCGATAGACCCCTTGATCGACCGGCGCGCCGTGGTTGGGCCGCTCTTTGTTGTCGACATTGGCGATGTACGTGCCGTCCTCATTGATCGTCAAGAGCACAAACGCCGCCGAGCGCATGATAATGAGGGAGAGATGATCGGTTTCTCCGAGCGCGGGCTCGACATACATCCTGTACTTGCCCGCGACCTCCGCATTGGTGACTTCCGCCTTGGGAGGACCCGAACAACCGGCTACAGCCAGCGCTACAAAAAAGACCATCGATTTGCGCATCGCGCAGAATTCTAACCAATCTATGCCCAACCTAGTTTCCTTGTGCCAACTTCCGACTCCTTGCCACCGCCTGGAAAGGGTCAGCACCGACGTTGGATTAGACGTTTGGATCAAGCGCGACGACTTAACGGGCTTCGCCATGGGCGGTAACAAGGGCCGAAAGCTCGAATATCTTATGGCCGAGGCCCTCGCCTTGGGCGCGGATACGATCGTTAGCTGCGGCGCCGCCCAATCCAACTTCATTCGCCAGCTAGGCGCCGCATGCTCGGTGCTCGGTATCCGGTGTCAGGCGGCCGTGATGAATCTCCCCTATGCCGCCGACTACGGACGTCCCGCCGAGGCCGGCGGTCGTATGGAGGTCACCGGCAACGTCGTTCTTGACGAGATTCTCGGAGTCGACCTTAATGTCTTTCCCGACGACGACTGGGAGATCCTCTACGCCCATGCCGAGCGGTTGGCCGCGGACTCGGAGGCTTCCGGCGCCAAGGTCTACCGAATCCCCATCGGTGGTTCGTCTCCGCTCGGCGCCTATGCCTTCGTAAAGGCGGCTGAGGAGGTCGGAGACGGCTTCGATGCCGTTATCTGCCCCAGCAGCAGTGGATCGACCCATGCGGGCCTCACCTGGGCATTTCACGGCACGAAGACGCAAGTTCATGGTGTGGCCTGTGACCCCGAGCCCGAGATCATGGAAGACCTGCTCCGTCTGACCGACGGCCTCGATGCTCTGACGGGGGTAACCAAGGGCCTGACGGAAAGAGACTTCAACTTCCATCTGGAGTACGCGGGCTGCGCCTATGGGATCGGCAGTGAAGCCGGCGCGAGCGCCATCGAGTACTTGGCGAGAAGGGAAGGAATCTTCCTCGACCCCGTCTATTCCGCCAAAGCCTTCGCCGGGCTCTTGGATTTGGCAAAGTCAGGTGTCTTGAGGGGAAAAGTGGTTTTCTGGCACACCGGCGGCACCCCTACTTTGTTTGCTAAGTAGTTGCTCTCCTTGACCGAGTGTTGGCTCCAACACCAGATTCGGCCCGCTAACCTTGATCGGCGAGGAATTTCATATAAAAACCGCCAACTCCCTGGAGTTTCATATAGATCTCACCAATTTGCCGGAATTTCATATAGAAATCGCCGTTTGGCTGGAAAAACATATAAACAAAGCCCATTCCTAAAAAAAGGAAGGGCAGGGATGCATCGTGCCCTGCATCTCCACCGGTGCCCCTAAGCCATCTCGACCTTGACACCCACGCGGGCGGCAAGTTCGTCGATCAGCATCTCGTACGGAACCTCGATGTCGTTCCTCGACCACCCGATCGGCACCTTGATCTTGCCCGAGACGATGTACGCCTCCGGTTTGATCGAGAAGGATCCGCGCTCAAAGACTAGCGTCGCCTTATCCCCTTTCATCCGAATCGAGATGACCGAGGCGTAGGGAACCGTCTGCACGCGATTGGTGGAGACGATCTCGAAATCTTTGTCGTGAAGAATAAACTCGGTAGCTTGGGCCTGGCGGTGAATCAGCTCGGCGATCGCGCTCTTACCGAAATCGGCGATCGCGCCGGCCGCGTGCATCACATCTTTGCCGATGTTCCTTTCGCCTTCGCGCCGCACAACACTGCGACCTTGCGCATTGGCAACATAGCGCATGCCTTCCGCGCCCGTTTCCAGCCAGCGGATGGCCTCTCCTGGACGATATCGGACGCCTTCCACAGCCATTCAAACGTTGTACCTAAGCCGCCGGTTGCCGCCTTAGGGCTTTTGGTGCCACTATCAGAGTTCGCAAATGAACTGGATGAGTGAGATTACGGTCACGCGGCAAGAAGGCATTCAAGCTGCCCTGGTTTTGGGAGCATGCCTCGGGTTGGGCATCGCCCTCGCCATCCTGATTTCCAGAATCTTCACCTTGCCCTCGAATATGGATCGGCCCTGGGCTCGGGCCCTGAAAGGGCCACTGCGAAGTTTGACCTTCTGGGGACTCTTGCTCCTCGGCGTCAACCTCGCCCTGGCCGGCATCGCTTCGATGGCGGAGAACCTGAGGTTTCAGCGCCTTACGAACGGCGCGCTTTCCCTCGCGCTCGTCTTCTACCTCACGTACTGCGGTGTCAAGTTCATCATCGCCTTTTACAAGATCGAGGTCGCGCGCACCGATCTGGGGCAGCCCGAGCGCATCAATCGACTGCTTCTCTTTAGAAAACTCACCACCGGCCTCGTCCTCGGTCTCGGATTCCTCTTCGCGCTCCAAATCCTCGGAGTGAACACCCAGCCGTTCCTTGCCGGCGGCGCCTTTAGCGGCGTAATCATCGGCTTGGCCTTGCAGGAGAGCCTGTCGAACGTCTTTTCCGGCATCCTCTTCGCCTGGGACGCATCCGTTCGGATCGGCGATCTGATACGCCTTTCGAATGAGAAGGAGGGGCATGTCGAGAATGTTGGCTGGCGAACAACCACCCTGCGGACACCGGACCATACGCTGCTCGTCTTGCCGAACAGCGTCCTCGCGAAAGATGTGATCGTCAATCTCAGTCGCCCCAAACCCTTGGTGACGATTCCCGTCGAACTCAAAATCCAATATGGCGCGGACCTGCAGAAAGTGGAAGATCTCGCCCTCGAAGTCGCCAATGAAGTGCAGGCCGATCATCACCGGGAAGGCGTGCATCTGGACGAGCCCCGCGTCCGCTGGAAAGACTTCACCGACCAAGGCATCATCGTCCGAGTCCTGTTACCGATCGCCTTGGCGGACGGCCAAGTTCATACGAAATCAAAGCTGATCCGGGCCCTCCACGACCGCTTCGGCGAAGAAGGCATCCTATTAGTCGGGCAACCTGTACCGCCTCCGGCCACGCCTGATGCATGACCTAGCGGCAAGTTTGGTCATGTCGAAGAGACGGGTCGAGGTCCGGCCTGAAGGGCCGTGCGTGAGCAGCCCAGGGCATCGCCCTGGGACCGAATGCCAACCAGCAAGTGCGTCCTGAAGGGACGCGATCAGTCAGGCGCCAAAGCCAGGGTGTCCGCCTTTCCTCGAATCGGTTACTGAGCCTTGTTGGGGCCCTAGACCAATTGTGGGGCGTGGGGGTTCGTACCGCGCCATCCCGAGCGCTGGGAACGACGCGGTACGAACCCCCGCATCCCACAATTGGCGTCGGATCCGAAACAAAAACGGGCGGTCGACATAGTCGACCGCCCGTTTCCAATCAACGAAGCGATTACTCCTTTGCCGGCTCTTCCGCCCCGAACTCTTCCTCACCGGCCATATCGGCCAGGCTCGGGAAGCTCAGGATGTCGTCCAGACCCTCGAGTTCATCGTCATCCGCCTCCACAAGCGCCGTGAGCGATTGATCGGCCCAGCTTGGACCGCGCTGCACGTCGATGGCGACGTTTCGGTATTGCTTCACACCCGTACCCGACGGGATGAGGCGACCGATGATGACGTTCTCCTTGAGACCAACGAGTTGGTCCTTCTTTCCGCGGACCGCGGCCTCGGTGAGGACGCGGGTCGTCTTTTGGAACGACGCGGCGGAGAGGAACGACTCGGTGGCGAGGGACGCTTCCGTGATACCGAGCAGAATCCACGTGGACGTGGCTTCCTTCGGATCGCGCTCGACCGTCTCGCCCGTGATCGGGTCGACGTACTTGATCTTCTTGCCGGTTGTCATCAGTTCGCGAACGGACATGTTCGCTCGCTCGAAGACGAATCGGTCGACGATCTGGCCCGGCAGGAACGGCGTGTCACCTGGCTCCTTGATCTGCCGCTTGCGCAGCATCTGTCGGATGATAACCTCGACGTGCTTGTCGTTGATGTCGACGCCTTGCGCCTTGTAAACGCTTTGCAGGTTTTCGACAAAGTAGTCGTAAACCGCGGCGGCGCCGGCCAACTCCAGCACCTCGTGCGGATCGCGCGGGCCTTCGGTCAGGGGGTCTCCCTTGATGACCTTGCTGCCCTGAGCGATCGGCAACTTACCGAGCGGCGGGACCAAGATCGGATAGTAGATGTTGACGGCCTCGACGCCGTGCTTCTTCAACACCGCGACCGCGCCCGTGATCAACTTCTGACCGACCAGCTTTTCAACGGCCGGATCGACTTCGCCCCATACCTGTTGATCTGAAAGGTACGCATCCTTGATCGGGCCCGCGACTCGGACCGTGGCCTCGATGACGATCCATCGGCCAAAGCTCGAATCCGTGATGTTGCGCACGAAACCGGTGACCGGGCAGATGATCGCCTTACCTCGGGGCTGGCGTCGCGCTTCGAAGATTTCTTCGACGCGGACAATACCGCTGGATTCACCCGTCCAAGAGTAGAAGAAGGTCTTTCGAGCTTTCTCCCATTGCTTGCGCGAGTCGCTGTCCGCCTTGTCGGCGGCCTTCTGCAGGGCCTTGGTCTGGCGCTCTGTCAGCGCCTTCTTGACCTTCTTCGGGTCGATGGGTGCGTCGGCGGCGGGCTCTTCTTCGTTGATGGTGAGCGGCTTATCCGCGAAGGCCGCCTTAACGGCGATCTCCTGACTTTCGAGGAGCTTCGTGGGGTCGAACTGCTTCAGGTCCGTATCCGTCGCCACCGCGAAGTCCTCCATGAACTGGCGGATGAACTTACCAGTCTTATACTGGTTCGTTCGGGCGATGGTAGCGGAACCGGCGACGCCTCCGGTGTGGAACGTTCGCATCGTGAGCTGCGTTCCGGGTTCACCGATGGACTGGGCGGCGATGATGCCGACCGCCACGCCGACTTCCACGAGCTTATTGCTCGAAAGGTCGACGCCGTAGCACTTGGCGCAGATGCCTTGCTCCAGTTCGCAGGTAAGCGGGCTTCGGATGAGAACGGCCAACTGGTTGTGTTCGTTCACGTCGAAGCCGAAGCTGCGGTAGTGAGACATGATCTTCTCTCGATCAGCCTCGGTCTCCGCCGCTTCGTATTCCTTATGATAAGCGTTCTCGATCTTGGTGACTCGCGTCGCCTGCTCACGAGAAATGATCGTGTCGAACTCGACGATGACGTCCTTCTCGAACGGATCGATCAGCGTGGCCAAGCAGACTCGGCCCCACATGCGATCGCCGACCGGCTCGATAACTTCGCCTTCGTCGATGATCCGGTGGACCAAGCCACCCTCCGTGGTGCCGCAGTCGTGACCGCGGATGATGACATCCTGCGAGACATCGACCAGACGGCGCGTAAGATAGCCCGCGTCCGCGGTTCGAAGCGCGGTATCGGCCAATCCCTTACGGGCTCCGTGAGTCGTAACGAAGTATTCCAGCATCGTCAGACCCTTATGGAATGACGACTTGACCGGAAGTTCGTAGATAACTTCGTTGAACTGGTTAAACATGAGGCCGCGCATACCAGCGAGCTGGGCGAGCTGCTTAACCGAACCGCGAGCACCGGAGACCGTCGTGATCGAAAGCGGGTTGAACTGCGTCAAACCGGCCACGATCTCCTTACCGATCGTGTCGTACGTTCGGGTCCAGAGTTCGATCAGGCGGATCGTCATCTCGTTATAGGTGAGCATTCCGCGTCGGAACTGCTGCGTCGTACGCGTCGACTGGTCGTCCGCTTCCTTAATCATCTCGTCGCGTCGCTCGGGCGGATCCATATCCGTAATCGCGATCGACAGGCCGTACTTGGTGGCCCACTTGAATCCGAGATCCTTCAGGTCATCGAGGAACTTGATCGTGCCGCCCACGCCGACTCGGCCATGGACCTGCATGATCGCATCCGCGATCATCTTCTTGGAAAGCTCCATCTTAAGGAAGTCGTCGCTATGCTTGAGCGGATACGGCAGAACTTCGTTGTAGATAAGCTGACCAGGGGTCACCGTGACGATGATCGTCTCGTGCGTCATGTCCAGCGGAGCAAGCTCGCGCCGCTCTTCGCCTTCCTCATCGGTCGTGACTTCGTACTTGTATTCCTGACCGCTCTTCGGATCGCGATAGTTCACTTCCTCGTCCGGACGGAAGAGCGGTCGCTTGAGGCGAACGCGGATCGGCTCGTTGAGGTGGAGCGGCTTTTCGACCGTCGGAGAATCGAGAAGGAACAGAACCTCTTCGAAGGAGCTGTAAATGGGCGGAGCCGGATACTTCTCCTTGTCCTTCTCATGAAGCTCCATTTCCTTGGCCAACCGGTCGCGACCTTCCGCGCTCACGAACGTGAGAGCGTAGTTGCCGAGAACGAGGTCTTGGATGGGAGCTACCGTCGGACGACCGTCCGCCGGGGAGAACAAGTTCTGCGTCGAGAGCATCAGAACGCGAGCTTCTGCCTGCGCCTGGGTGCTCAGCGGCACGTGAACGGCCATCTGGTCACCGTCGAAGTCCGCGTTGTAAGCGTGACAAACGAGCGGGTGAACCTGGATCGCCTTACCGTCCACAAGAATCGGCTCAAAGGCTTGGATACCCAATCGGTGAAGGGTCGGAGCGCGGTTCAGGAGAACCGGGTGCTCGCGGATAACCTCTTCGAGGCCGTCCCAGACCGCCGGGTGCATCCGGTCGATCATACGCTTGGCCGTCTTGATGTTCTGCGTGATCTTCTTCTCGACGAGCGTCTTCATGACGAACGGCTTGAAGAGTTCCAGCGCCATCTCCTTCGGGAGACCGCACTGGTGCAGCTTGAGGTGAGGCCCGACGACGATAACCGATCGTCCGGAGTAGTCGACGCGCTTACCGAGAAGGTTCTTGCGGAACCGGCCTTCCTTACCCTTAAGCATGTCGCTCAAAGACTTCAGCGGGCGGGCGTTCGAGCCCACGACCGGGCGAGCCCGGCGGCCGTTATCGATCAACGCGTCGACGGCTTCCTGAAGAAGTCGCTTTTCGTGGTTGATGATCGATTCCGGAGCATGGATCTCCATGATCTTCTTCAACCGGTTGTTGCGGTTGATGATGCGCCGGTAGAGGTCGTTCAGGTCGGAAGTCGCGAAGCGGCCACCGTCGAGTTGAACCATCGGGCGAAGCTCCGGCGAGATAACCGGAACTGTGTCTAGGATCATCCACTCGGGTCGGCTCTTGGAGGTGATCAGCGCTTCCGTAATCTCAAGCCGCTTGATCGCGCGAGCGCGGCGCTGAGACGTGGTCATGATGATTTCCTGGCGCAGGCTGCGGCTCAGGCTCTCGAGTTCGACGCGGGTCAGAAGCTCCTTGATCGCTTCGGCGCCGATGTTGGCGCGAACGAGCGGTCGAAGATCGGTGCGAATCCGAGCCCCGATGGCATCGAGCATCTTGCTGACGGCGCGGTACTTGTCCTCGTCGATGAGCTGATTGCGCTCGAGCTTGCCCAGGATGTCGACGGCGATGTCGAGATCCTTCAAGCGATCGTCGGCGTCCCGATACTCGGCCTTGATTCGGTCGTTGATAGCCTTGGCGCGGTCGCGAACGGTGAGATCGTCATACTCGTCCGGGTTGCCGCCGACTTCCTCGGCGAACCGCTGGAAGGACTCCTCTTCGAGCTCCTTCATCTGCTGCATGATGCCGATCTTCTCTTGCTCGACAGATTCGCGAATCGCAGGAAGCTTCTCTTCGATGCCTTCGCTATCGATGTCGATGATGATGAAGCTGGCGAAGTAGATGACCTTCTCCAGCAGGCGGGGCGAGATGTCCAGGATCAGAGACAGCGGGGAGGGAACACCCTTTAGATACCAAATGTGGCAAACCGGGGCGGCCAGCTCGACGTGACCCATGCGCTCGCGGCGCACCTTGCTGCGGGTGACTTCGACTCCGCAACGCTCGCAAACAATGCCCTTGTACTTGATCTTCTTGTAACGGCCGCAGTCGCACTCCCAATCCTTCACCGGACCGAAGATGCGCTGGCAGAAGAGACCGTCACGCTCGGGCTTAAACGTGCGGTAGTTGATCGTTTCGGGTTTCTTGATCTCGCCGTGCGACCAACCGATAATGTCGGTGCCGGAGGCGATGCCGATGCGGATTTTATCAAAGAGGCTAACGTCTGCCATAAGTTCCTTTTAGGTTCAATTCAGCCTTGCTGCGGGCCAAATTCGACCAATGCCGGAGGTTGCCGAAGGGCAGGCATAGGAAGGGCCAGACACAGTAAGGGGATTCGCGCGAAGTGAAATGATACCTGAAAATCTATATACGCGCGCGTGACGAGCTAAGCGACTATTTCGTCGGTTTTTCTTTCACAATCTTGCCATCCCGCGTATAGACGACTTCGGTACCCGTCTGCCGCGCGATTTCGCGGGCTCGTTCGGCGGCCCGTCGCATAGCCGCATCGGCTCCCTTTAGATACTCAAGATCGGCCTCTTGTTCCGGTGTCATTTTCTTCTCGTCATCCATTCGCGCCCTTCTCCAGCAATACGGGATATTCGCCGCTGCTATCATAGACGGCCCAGTTGTCGGCCAGTTCGCGGTAGACCGTCTGAAAGTTCTCCCAACCCGAGATGAAGCGTCTCCGGACGACGTCGGGGTCCACCCAATGACCACCCTGCTGAACCCGGGCTTCCACGCGATCGATGGCGAGTTCGGGGGAAGAAAGGCGAAGGAAAAAGATCGAGACGCGGTAGCCTCGCTCACGCCAAGCCCGGATGCGTTTTGCATAAGCCCGACCGCTCAAAGTTGATTCAAACGCAAAGTTCTTTCCCTTAGCGGCAAGGTAGTCGACCCGTTCGATCAGGAGCCGGCCGGCATGGATCAAGGCGTCGTCGGGAGCGAATGGCGAGAGCCCGCTTGCGATGAGATCAGCATTGACGAACTCCACCACCAACCCTTCCTTAGGCAAGAATTCGCGCGCAAAAGTCGTCTTGCCGGAGCCATTCGGACCGGCAATCAGGATCACGCGCTTCACCCCCACAGTTTAGCCCGTGGCTAACTCTCATGATGATTGATAATCCTAAGCTGGCATGCGGTTCGTGGCGAGCACCAAGCCTGAAGCGTGGAGTACCAATGGCTGCGGATGGGTCCGGCGCATAGACTTGAACTTTCATGGAGAGCGGGGATGGATCGTGGTGCGCCAGGAAAGCTTGGCATGTCTTGTTGATGAAAGTTCAACTATGTTAATTGCTCGTTCAACATATAGTGAACCCAGCGTGCACAGGAGTAATCCTCTGTTCGGAGCCTGGGTAATCGAATCCGTGAGCCGTAGCGCAAGCGAACCCGTTATCGGCCTCGTTACATCCATATACGACCATGGCCAACCCCCCACGTTGGGTGAAGCCTGCAACCTTCGCATAAGCAACGAGCGTCTGCGTGCGGAGGGTGGTCCGGGGTGGTTGGGGACAGCGCGCGGAGAAAGACATGTCCGGAACCTGGGAGATCCGTTTCGGCGGCTAAGAGCCAACGGCTCGAACGAAAGCATAAGTTCGGGTTGGCCGTCTCGGAAGTCGGACGCGCTCATAGTAGCGATGAAGGGAGTAACGATCCTGGAGCGAAGGGGCGCGACTGTTGTCAGCGACCGTTTAAAGCATGGAGTTCCGCTTGGCTGAGAAGTCCACTACGGAAGAAGCTTTCGTTCCCGAAGAGGGAATGTCGCCGAAACTCTCTTTGCTGCGATGGAAGCTTGGCGAGAAAGCAAGGAATGAGCCGGTCTTCCGGTTCTATGCGCTTTACGACCGAATCTATCGTCCAGACACTTTGGAGGCGGCCTGGTTACGCGTAAGAGC
>JBKJIP010000196.1:0-3809 GCA_046598515.1 Fimbriimonadaceae bacterium
CCCGCCTGGCGCAACGCAACGATCTCGGTGTGAGGACCGCCCGCGTAGTCATGAAAGCCCTCTCCAACGACCATATCGTCGCGAGTGAGAACACAACCAACATGGGGGTTGGGCGCAGGAAAGCCCTTTGCCGCCAGCCGGACCGCCCGGCCCATCATTTGCTCGTCAAGAGCCGGGCTTCTTATCATGATCCACCAGCGTTCCCTCGATGAGCTCCTTCAGGTTCTCCATCTGCTTCTCCGCCAGCTCCTCCGTCTGAAGCCGCCATAGCTTCCAAGCCAGGATCATGATCGCGAAGAAAACGATGATGAGGAGGACGAAGTAAACGGCGATGAGAATTGTGTAGTTCGCTAACTCCGCTTTCGGCGCCGTCGCCGGGGGCCGGCGAACCATGGCGAGCGGGAATCCAAAGAATAGGATCACTCCGAATATGAGAACCGCCGTTGTCGCAATCCTTAGTCGCTGCATACTTCCCGGAGCTCCTTCATGGCCAGAGCCGGATCTTCCGCCCGCGCCAGGAAGCTTCCGGTAACAAAAACATCTGCCCCCGCGTCATAGGCGCGCCGGATGTTGGTGGGGTCAACACCGCCGTCGATCTGGATCGGCATCGAGGTCTTGCCTCGGGCATAGCGAACCTTGTCCAAGCATCGCTCGATCATCTTTTGGCCGCCCCAACCTGGATTCACCGTCATCACCAAGAACATGTCCGCCACCTCGAGCAGGGAATCGAACATACAGGGTGCCGTGCCGGGATTGATGGCGACCCCGGCCTGAACCCCCATTTCGCGAAGTGCCTGACAGTGGCGATGGGCGTGGTCCGTCGCCTCTGCATGAAAAATCACCCTTGTGCAGCCCGCCCTCACAAACGCCTCGAAGTGCCTCTCAGGAGTTTGGGTCATGAGGTGAACTTCGAAGGGAATCTCCACCGCGCCGCGTAGATCCGCAACCAACTGAGCACCAAACGTGATTGGCGGCACGAACTGGCCGTCCATCACGTCGAAATGAATCCAATCCGCGCCTGCATCGGCAAACGACACGACCGCTTCGCGAAACCGCGAAAAGTCAGACGATAGGATGGACGGCGCAATCTGAATCACTCGCCCGAATCCTCCGCAACACGCTTTTCCGTCTTCACCAACTCATCATCGTAGTAGATCTTGATCGTGACCTCCGGACCATATCCGATCGCCGTGATCGGCACAGTTTCATCCGGCTCGTGCGACTGCTTGTGTATCGTCCGATTCCCCCGCGCATCCTGCATATCGACTTTCAGAACGACCGAAGCCTCAAGATTCGTGAGCGTGACCTCGATCTCGTAGACGTAACGCTTCGCGTTCGCACCCTCGGGATCTTTACGCTCCTCGCCGCCGCTCATTTTTAGAGTGATCTGCGTTCCGCGTTCGACCTTTGTGCCCGAAGGCGGATCGGTGGCCGCGATCAAACCCTTCTTGATTTCCTTGTCCTTAATCTCGTCGACCTCATCGACGACTTCGAGGTTAAGGCTCTGGAGCATCGCCTTGGCCCGATCCACGGGCTCGCCTCGAACAAGGGGGACAACCACGAATTTGGTGCCCGTGCTCACGACAAGATTTATCGTCGAGTTCTCATAGGCTTTACTCCCCTTACCCGGGCTGGACGAAATGATCTGCTCGGCCGGAATGTTCTCGTCGGGCCGGCGCGCCGCTACTCTCGCCTTTAAGCCAAGCTTGGTGAGCTGGCTCTGGGCTTCGGAGAAGTTCATCCGACGAAGCTCGGGCATGACGATCTCCTTTGGCTTGCTGAAGCTGAAAACGATCCAGAGCGTCACGATAACAGCGAAAAGGCCGGCGCAGAAGGCGATTGTGGTCTTGAGCCAAACCGGGACATCGGGCTCCTCCCGAAAGAGGTCCTTTTCTCTCCTGTTTTCGGATCGATCCCTCTTCCCTTTCAGCTTAAGCTCCGATCGAATTGCGCCCATTGCGGGGGCCACAGGCTGTTGTTCGAGCACCGGCTCCGGTTCATCCCGCAGGGGCCAAGTCAGCGTTCGGCCGAAACGAAGGGCGTCCTGAAGGACTTTCAAATCTGTGGCGAGGTCCGCAGCATCGCGGTAACGGTGCTCGGCTTCCTTCGCCATCGCCTTCTTGATAATCTCGGCGAGGACCATGGGGACGCTCGGATTCATCATCCGCACGTTCGGCGCCGACTCGTTCGCATGCTTCATCGCCATTGCAACGGCGGATTCCGCGTTGAAGGGATATCGCCCCGCCAGTAGCTCGTATAGAAGAACTCCCACGGAGTAGACATCTGAAGCTGGACTTGGATAGGCGCCGCGACCGATTTCCGGCGCGAGGTAGGGAGCCATTTGCGGCAAAACCACGTGGCCGGCCGAGGCGGAGCCACTGTAAGATTTCCAAATACCGAAAAGCTGCAGCCGTGCCTCGCCCTCGGCGCTGACGACCACGTTATGGCTTCCGACATCGCCATGGGACTCGCGAGCTACGTGCAGCGACTGCAGGGCCTCGCAAACCACGATGACCGTGCCGACGGCGACGGGGACGGATAGAGTGCCCAGTTTCCGCAGCCTTTCCGTGAGAGTGCTTCCCTTAGAGTATCCCGTGACCAGGAAAACCGCCTCCGCGTCCTGCTCAATGCCGCGATAGCCTTCAAGGTTTGGGTGCTCAAATGAGCTGAGATCATTGACAACGCTGGTCAGCTTCGTCACAAATTCCGGCTCGCTGCGAAACGGCTCTTTTAAGACACGTATGCAGACGTCGCCCCCCATCTGAGTGTCATGGGCGGCAAAGGCGCTGAAAATGGCCGTATCGCCCAAGGATTGGACAATCTCGTATCGGCCCCTCAGCGTCCGGCCGATCATTCGTCCTCCTTCACGGGAATGAAGGCGCAAACAATGGCCCCGACGAGCAAGATGGTCGCCAGGACACGGATTGGCTGTTGATCCATGGCGAATGCCCATTGCGTAGCCCGCATGGGATCAGCGGTGTCATATGCCCATTGACTGCCCAGGTAGCCAAGCCCCAAGAGGAAGATGGCGAGGAGACCAAGAATATCGCGTGCCAGCTTCATGCGTTGGATAAGACGGCCCGTACCACGGATGTGTCTACCTCGGTTGTAAGTTTACACTCGCCGATTCGAGTAAGTAGGCTAAAAGCGAGCCCATTTCCCTTCCGCTTCTTGTCTTTGCCCATAAGCTCGATCAAACGGTCGGCATCGGCATCGGGAAACCGAATGGGCAAGCCCGCCGCCGAGAGCTTATCTCGCACGACTTCTGAGGTCCCCGTCTCGGTAATGCCCAGCATTTCACCGAGCTCTGCTTCCCACACCATTCCGATCGAAATCGCCTCTCCATGGAGAAGGGTTTCATACCCCGTCGCAGTCTCCAGAGCGTGACCAAGCGTGTGTCCAAAATTCAAAGTCGCACGTAATCCCGTCGTCTCAAACTCGTCAGCTTCCACGATCGACTTCTTGATTTCGATGCAGCGCCGGATAACCTCTTCTCCAACTGGGCCCTTCTCAATAAGGTGGGCGAGATTCGGATCGGCGATGAACGCATATTTCCAGACTTCGGCCATTCCGTTGCATAGATGGCGCATGGGCAAAGTCTCAAGAGCATCCTCCGCGACCAGCACTTCGGCGGGGGGGTGGAAAGCTCCCGCCAAGTTCTTTCCCGCTTCCAAGTCGATCCCAACTTTCCCCCCTACGGAGGAATCGACCATCGCCAAGAGCGATGTAGGAACTTGTACAAACTCGATACCACGCAGATAGCTCGCCGCCACATAGCCAGCGAGATCGCCGATGACGCCACCGCCGAT
>JBKJIP010000325.1:0-10565 GCA_046598515.1 Fimbriimonadaceae bacterium
CAACCAGGGGTGCCCTTCGGTTACCCCTGGCTACCAGCGGAGTCCCCTGCCGGGGACTGAGGCTATGCGGAAAATCCCGAGATCTGCGGTCATGAAATCGTTAAATAAATGGCTATGGGGGTGATACCCAGGCTGCAGTTCCAAGGCCGCCTCACCCCTCCTCAGTTCCCTATGGTCACAGGTCCTCCCCTACAGGGGAGGATGGGCATCTCGTCGACAGAAAGCCAGTCACAATAGAGATTCCATGCGTCCCGATTCTTTGGAGTTCTTCCGCACCATCGTCAACACGCCGTCGCCCTCCGGATACGAAGAGCGGGCGGCTGAGGTCTATCGCCAATACTGCAAGGACTTCGCCGACAAAATCCACACCGATGTCCACGGCAATGTTTGGGCGATCGCCAATCCGGAGGCGGAGCACAAAATCATGCTTGCCGGCCATATGGATGAGATTGGCTTTATCGTCCATTACATCGATGACCAGGGCATGCTGTACTTCAGCACCATCGGCGGACACGACAGCGCGATCATCGTTGGCCAGCGGGTCTGGGTTCATGGACAAGACCAGATTGCGGGCGTTATTGGGCGCAAAGCCATCCATTTGCTCGAAGACGATGAGCGCAAGAAGAAGCCGGAGGTGAAAGACTTCTGGATCGACATCGGCGCTTCGAATCGAGCCGAGGCCGAGGCCGTGGTTTCTCTCGGAGACTGCGTGACCTATCAGTGGGAGTTCCAGATGCTGATGGGCGACCGAGCGACGGCTCGTGGATTCGACAACAAGATGGGCTCCTTCATCGTGGCCGAGACTCTTCGCCTGTTGAAAGAAGAGGGCGGGCTCGATCCAAACGTCGGCGTGTATGCCGTAGCAACCGTGCAGGAAGAGATCGGGCTGCGCGGAGCTCGCACCTCAGCCTTTGGCATTGCCCCCCAGAGTGGTCTGGCCGTCGACGTCAACCATGCCATCGACTATCCGGGCCTTAGCAAGACGCGTTATGGCTCGCTGGACGTGGGTAAGGGACCGAGCGTTATGCGGGGTGCCAATTCAAATCCGGTGGTCTTTAAGATGATCACGGATGCGGGGCGGGAAGATCAGATTCCGTTCCAAGTCGATGTTGCCGCCGGCGGCACGGGCACGGATGGCAATGCGATGCAGCTCAACCGGGACGGTATGGCCGTCGGCATTCTGGGCGTTGCCCTGCGATATATGCACACTCCCTGCGAGCTCCTGTCGATCACGGACGTCGAAGACTGCGCCCGGCTCATGGCCGCGTATTGCCGCCGAGTGAAGCCGGATACGGACTTCACCCCGCGTCTAGGCGCTTACTAGCACGCGTTGCCCTGGGCGGGATAGCTCAGGGCAACCGGCAGATTTACCAGGGGATTGGAAGCCGAATTATGGCATTGCTACCAGGGGGACCTGGGTTACAATGTTTTGGAGTGGCTTTGTCGGCATGAAGTTCGTTGTGGCTGTCCTATCTCTGGCCGGCTTAAGCTGGCTTATCTGCATGAACCTGATTGGTGCCGATCAGCTCCATTACGATCATCAGCAGCGTGCCGCGCTCGACTATGTTAAGCGGGCGGTGCCACGCATCATAGAGAAATGGGATTTTCAGGCGCTGAAAGACAGGACGACACCCGAACTCCAAGTCTCGGACTCTTGGAAGAAAATGCCCGGTAAGTTCAGGCTCTACAAGAAAGAGCTGGGCAAAGTCATCGAGTATCAGGATCTCGTTGGAACCATCGAGCTGGATACAACTTCCGGAGAAGAACTTCTGCTCGGCGCCTACGCGCAGCGAGCCCGGTTTCAACATGGCACGGGTGATATCGCCGTGGTAGTTATCAAGCGCAACGGAAGCTGGAAACTGCACCGTTTCAGCGTGCGATCGGCGATCTTGCCCGCGAACTTGGACGACGACCAGTAAAAAAGAAACGCAGAGCATAGTTGCTCTGCGTTTGCGAAAAGTTCTTTGCTCTCCTTTCGGCTATGGGTTTTTGACAGACCGCTCAGCGAGGATGTTCCCAGCTTTTTCGAGAATTTTTTCCAGTTTCCAAGTCAGCTCACTGTTGGTCGCCAAGATGTCGCACTTGGCTTCTCGGCCGAGCTGGTGAAGCTCTTTTTCCTTGTGGCCCGCATGGGCGACAACGACCGATCCTTGCTCGTGGAACTGAGCAGTAACGGCCGCGGCTTGATCTCCGAGGTCGCCCAGATTCAAAATCACGACGTCACAAGCTTGCGGAACTTGTTGGTTCGTTAAGATGGGCTCATGGCCGCACGCTCGGACGGACTTTTGCAGCCGGCTCGACCACATCAGGTTGCCCTCGACGACGAGGACGGTCACTTCTTGATCACCGGGGTCACGGTGATTCCAAGCGGCACCGTCTGCCCTCGAACGAATGCGCTGACAAATACGGTTCCTTCGGCGTTCGCACGCAGGAATCCGCCCTGATCGATCCAGCCACTGCCCGTGGCCGACCAGAGAACCTCGGCGTTGGGAATCGGCTGCCGGTTCGCATCCAGGATCTTGAAGTAGGTTGTGCTTCCGTTTACGACCGCGCTGGGCCCGGCGACGGTGAATGTCCCCGCCTCTTTCGGAGGCGGCGTGCCGTAGAAGGCGATGCCATTGGCCACTTCGCGCTCCTTGCCTTCGCTGGGGCGATTCATGGTCATGCCAAAGACGTTCAGTGTGGTCGAGCCTCCGCCATCTAGGTTAATCGCTTCCATGCAGCCAAGCCTCTGCATCACTCTAGCCAGCTCGTCGATGGTGGCGCCGTCGCTGCTCTTCTGGCGGCCGTCTATAGCGACGATCCAAACATCTCCATTCAGGGTTTTGCCGATGGCGGTGCGCGGATGACGTTTGTCGGAAAAATCCGCACGGAATCCGGCCTCCGCGGAGTCGGTCGCGATAAGGCCTCTTGTGACGAGGTTGGGGCCACCGCCGATGATGTTCGCCGACTCACCCGAAACGCCCTGGACGTCGAGGCTCACTTCAATCCTGGTTCCGCTGCGCATTTGCCCGAGTGTCGCACCTCCGATTCCGAGCCCCGTCAAAACAAACGTTCCTTTCGGGATCGCGATCGATCTCTGCCCCGAAACAACAGACTCGATGACGCCGTTGATCTTTCCGCCAATCCGCCAATCCCCTTTGGGGTTGGTGACGACGAGATGCACGCAGTTCATGGATGCGGCTCGGGCGAAGCCTGCTCTTTCGGAGTTCACAGCGATCGAGTTATCCTTGCACTCTTCATTTAACTGCTGAATAGGGATAGCCGGACCACTATCCGCGGTGAATTTCAGATCGTTTGTGGCCCGGATGCTTTGAACATCCTTGCCCCAGCCGAAGGCAACGCGATTGGGAAATGGAAGGCTGATTAGCTCCGCGTTGCGGACCATCAACCCGAGGGGATCGCCGGTGAAGGGAAAGAAGTCGGCATTGACGGTGACGAGGGCACCCGTGCGGCGCGCCATTGCGGAAACCGTTTCCCGCCCCAGACTCGCATTGTCGCTGAAGACGTTTCCATCGGCCAGCTCCGGGACCGCGGTTACGCTTGCGCTCTTAGGAGTCCACCGTACGGCGTGGATAACACGCGGAAGGTTGTTATCGAGCTCCATCCGGTACGTCAGCCCGGGGGCCAGGAGTTTTTCCCAGACTTGGGCCGGGCCCGTGAGCGCCAAGCTCGACAGGAGGAGGATAGAGAGACATCTCAGACCGCGCATGCTTGTTCCAAATACGTTAGAGAACCCCGATCCGCGTCCAACCGCGCGCGAATCCCGAGGGGGAGAGAGAGCATGGCCGGAGCGTGCCCAAAGGGAAAGTTCACAATCATTGGACGACCGAGCGGGGCCAGACGATCGGTAACGATTTCCCGCCATGGCTTTGCGCCGATCGAGGGATCTGCCTTCTCATCCGTTCTCGTCATCTCGCCGATCACAAAGCCGGCCGCTTTTTGGGCTTGGCCCGTGTTCAGCAGATGCGTCAGCATGGCATCGACGCGATGGGGATTCTCGTCGACATCCTCGATCAAGATGATCTTGCCATCCATTTCGAGGGGGTCGGGTGTCGCGAAGCTGTCGGTCAACAGGCAAAGACAACCGCCCGTAACCACACCCTCGGAGGTGCCTCCAACCACGGTTTCCCCGAACGGCGCATCGGCGGGAATCGGGGTTTCGCCTTTGAGCGAAGCGAGAAAGCTCTGAACAACCCAATTTGGCCGGTCGACACTGAGCGTGATCATCATTGGCGCGTGCAGGGTTACCAGTCCTCGACGGTTTAGAGCCAAATGGAGCGTTGTGACATCGCTGAAGCCGACAAAGATCTTTCCGCTCTTGGCCATTTGGTCCAGGTCGAGATGGGGCATCAGCCGGGCGCACCCATAGCCGCCGCGCGAGCAGATGATCCCTTTCACTTCCGGGTCTCCAAAGGCCGCGCCAAGATCAGCGGCTCGATCCGCGTCCGATCCCGCTAGATAGAAATCGCGATCGAAGGCATGGGGAGCGATTCGAACCCGGTAGCCCGCACTTTCGAGCAGGGTGGTCGCTCGCTGGACCTTTTCCGGGTCTATCGGCGATGCCGGGGAAACGATCTCGATCAGATCGCCGGGAAGGAGGGGGGCAGGCTTAAGCATGCCCCCCTATTTTGATCGGAATTCTTAGCTTATGGCGCAACACTGAACGGAACGGTTTCGGCGAGCTTGTCATTCCAGTAGAGTTCGACCTTGTAGTCACCCACGGGCCAGCCTTTTGTCGGCTTCGAAAGGGAGAAGTTGCCGGTGTTGTCAATCAGGCCAACTTCGACGGTCACTTCATCAATCTTGGTGTTGGGAGGAATACCTTCGGACTTCTCGCAGATCCACACGCTCCGCACCTTGTCGCCATTGGGTACTTTCTCCAAGTTGTAGAACACGAAAATCTTCGGAGTGCTGGGCTTGAATGCCGCCTTTGGAGTCTTCGACGAGTCATCGTCGGTAAGGATGAGATCCTTGAATCCCGCCTTAACCTCAGCAGGCTCAGGTGATCCGGTTGTCGTTGAAGCGGGAGACTGCGACGAGCCACACCCGGCTGCGATGAGAGCCAGAGCGGAGACGACCGTGGAGACAATGCATTTCGATGGCATATCGCTAGAACGAACCAACAGCCTCAGATGATTCATATGCGTACCTTAGTCTGTCCCAGGCGATTGACACTGTTCTTGCGCAAGGAGGGGTAGATGTCTAATAAATCACTTTCCCGGCGCCAGATCCTGAAATTTGGTGCCGCTTCTTCTGCCGGTGCCGCTGTCCTTCGTCCCACCGCCGCACAAGCGTAAGAGCCGGTCCGGTGGAAGCAGATAGCGGCATCGCGTCGGGTCAAAGCATGCTCCTCGTCTTCCACGATATACGGGCGACGGCGAACGCGGCCATCGACTTATCGCCTCGACCAACTCAGCACGATCGTTCAGGGCCTCAAGACGCGATCGAATCAAGTCGACTGGTGTCCATGCCGACCCTCTACCGCCGCCTAAGCCTCAATGGAATGATCTAGCTTCCCAGCATCGCAACCCGCTCAACGATTTTCACGAGACGATCGTCAAGCTCGGCGAGCAGGGCACGCTCCTTCTCGACAATCTCAGGCTTTGCCTTCTCCACGAACATCGGATTCGAAAGGCGGGCACGGAGCTTCTGAGCATCGTCCTCGATCTTTGCGCGGTCCCGCTCCAACTTGTCCAAAAGCTTGGGTAGGTCGATCTCGTCGCCGATCGGCAAGTGTAAGTCGACACCTTCGCAGGAAGCGGAGACGAACTTGCCTTCGGGACGTCCCTCAGCGAACTCCCCGATCCAAGCCTGCGATGCGATGAGACGTGCTCCCGCTCCAAGGTCACCCTCGAAGAATGTGATCGGCAAAGACTTGCCCGGTTCGACGTCAACGGCCGCCCGCAGAGCCCGGAGAGACCGCGTAACCGCGAACCATCGCTCGACCTCGGCCTCGGCCGCGGGATCCAAAAATGAATCCGGCAAAGTCGGCCAAGTTGAGGACATCAGGAAATCGTCCTTCTCCGTAAGCGGAATGTGCGAGTAGATCTCCTCCGTGATGTGCGGCATAATCGGATTCATCATTTTGAGGAAGCAGACGAGACAGGTGGTGAGAACCCACTGCGGGGTTTGGCTCCGGGCAGGATCCGAAAGCCGGCTC
Organism: Fimbriimonadaceae bacterium; assembly: GCA_046598515.1. Lineage (GTDB taxonomy): Bacteria > Armatimonadota > Fimbriimonadia > Fimbriimonadales > Fimbriimonadaceae > JANJUB01. The sequence continues at coordinate 6,164 of JBKJIP010000325.1, forward strand.
TTGGACACTTCGATATACCAATCGCACATCTCAGACCAGAAGAAGCGGTACAGTGCCGCGGACGCATCCTGCACATTGTAGGTCTCATACGCCTCTCGAACCGTGATCTCCGTTCGATAGAGTCGGCTGAGTAGCCAGCGGTCCACGGCCTCGAGCTCGCCGGGCTCATCGGGCGCCATTCCTTCCATGTTCATGAAGATGAACCGGCTGGCGTTCCACATTTTATTGCATAGGTTTCGGGCATCGTCGGTGCGCCGCTCGCTGTACCGGATGTCTTGGTTGTATCCGGTCTGGCTCATCAGGGTGTATCGCAGGGCGTCCGCTCCGACCCTTTCAATGACTCCCATTGGATCCACTCCGGTGCCCAGAGATTTGCTCATGCGCTTGCCATCCTCGGTAAGAACGGTGGCGTAGATGTACACATCCCGGAACGGAATGTCTCCCGCAAAATCGAGACCCATCATAACCATGCGCGCCACCCACAGGAAGATGATCTCTCGGGAGGTAACCATCGTGTCCGTCGGATAGAAGCGCTTAAGGTCTTCGGATTCCTTCGGCCAACCCATGGTAGCAAATGGCCACAGACCCGAGGAGAACCACGTGTCGAGCACGTCGTCGTCTTGGCGAACGATCTCCTTGCCCAGCTTGGCCGAGGCTTCATCCCAGCTCATTGCCGCGACGGGCGTGCCATCTGCCGCGTAGTAGATGGGAATTCGGTGCCCCCACCAAAGCTGGCGGCTGAGCGTCCAGTCATGGATGTTTTCGAGCCAGTCGATGAAGATTCGTTCATAGCGATCTGGTACGAATCGAATCTTGCCCGATCGTACGGCATCGGCCGCCAACTCGGCGAGCTCCGACTGCCGCGCAAACCACTGTTCGCTCAACAGAGGCTCGATAGCTTCGCCACTACGCTCGCCCACGACCAAAGGAATATCGTGATCCTTTATCTCTTCAAGAAAGCCCCCTTCCTCGAGATCGGCGACGATATGCTTGCGGGCTTCATATCGATCCATGCCCGCGTACTTGCCACCCTCCTCGGTTACCTTCGCCGACTCGTCCAAGAGCACGGGCATCGGGAGTCCATGTCGTTGGCCGACTTGGAAGTCGTTCGGATCATGGGCAGGAGTGATCTTGACGGCGCCACTACCAAATGCGGGATCGGGATAGATGTCGGCGATCAGCGGAATCTCGCGACCAACAAGAGGCAGCGTCAACGTCTTTCCGATGAGATCCTTGTACCTTTCATCGGACGGATGAACAGCAACTGCAACGTCAGCCAGCATCGTCTCGGGACGCGTCGTCGCGATCACTAAATGGCCGGAACCATCGGAGTATGGGTAGCGGATGTAGTAGAGCTTGCCCTTTACAATTTTCCGTTCCGTTTCAATATCACTGACTGAAGTCTTTAGAACGGGATCCCAGTTAACCACTCGCTTTCCGCGATAGATGATCCCGCGATCAAACCAGTCAATGAAGACTTTCAGGACCGCTTGAGCATATTCCTCGTCGAGCGTGAAGCGCAGTCGCGTCCAGTCAAAAGCGTGACCGAGACGGCGAAACTGGGAGATGATGGTATCACCGCTCTCGCGCCGCCAATCCCAAGCCCGCTCCAGGAACTTCTCGCGGCCAACTTGAGACGAACTGGTGCCTTCCTTGCGAAGAAGCTTGTCGACGACAGATTGGGTCGCAATGCCAGCGTGATCTTGGCCAGGAAGAACCAGCACGGAATGACCGGTCAGCCTCTTGTATCGCCCAAGCAGGTCTTGGATCGAATAGCACAAGGCGTGACCCATGTGGAGGGAGCCGGTGATGTTTGGGGGCGGAATCGTGATGACGTATTGCGGCTTGTCACCCTCGGCCGGCTGAAAAAGGCCCGCTTCTTCCCATCTTGAATACCACTTTTGCTCAACGCCGGAGGCGTCGTATTTTGAATCTAATGCCATGTTGTTTCACCCCCTTTCATGTCTTGAAAGGCGTGATTCGAGAATACCCAATGCGGCATAATGTTTCATGCGAAACGTCCCCGTGAAACAGCAGCTTACGGAATTCGAAGCCGGTCTAATCGTGGGCATCTTGGCCAGTCAAGCTCACTTCGGCGGAGACGGGCGTCAGGCGCAGGTCACGTTAAAGCTGCATGTGCGCGAGGAACGCATGTTCAGATGGCTCCTCGCGAAGTTCCCGGCGGCCAAGCTGTACGGCCCCTACGCTTACGATCAGAAGGACGGCTCGAAGCGGGAGTTCTTTCAGCTCATGTTTCGGGGCCCGTCGCTGCGCGAAGAGTTGCTCCCCCTTATGGAGTCCCACGAGTGGGAGCATGTTTGCCCGACTGCGTTTGAGCGATTCCGGGATATGAAGGAGCGCTATGGGCTGGTCATTCGATAACCGAACCCGCGCATCGTCTGCAGGTACTGCGGGTTATTGGGGTCGTCTTCGATCTTCTTGCGGATCCGATAGATGTAAACGTCAAGTGAGTTCGTATTGAAGTCGAGCTCATAGCCCCAGACCGTCTCGAACAGCATGTCCCGGCTGATCGCCCGGTCAATGTTCTTCGAAAGGTATCGAATGATCTCGAATTCTTTGTTCGTTAGGTTTGCGGGCTCACCCTTCACGAGCACGTCGCGCTGGCCGAAGTCGATCATCAATTGGCCGATCTGCTGGGTCCCACTCCCCTTTGCCGGACCTTGTTGGTACTGTTGTTGGCGTCGGATCTGGGCACGGACCCTGGCCACGAGTTCACTGCCCTCAAATGGTTTCGTCAAGTAGTCATCGGCACCGACTTCCAAGCCGACAACCTTATCCATGGCATCGGTGCGGGCGGTGAGCATGATGACGGGCATCATCCATTTGTGCCGAATGCGGCGACACGTCGTCAAGCCATCGATCCCCGGGAGGCCAATGTCGAGAACGACCAATTCTGCTGGATCGCGCTCAAGCAAGCTGAGCGCGTCTTCCCCCGAATTTGCGATCAGAACGGTGTACCCCTCCCCCTCCAGGAGCTTGCGAACGTTATCCTGTAAGAAGCGGTCATCTTCGACCACTAGCACTTTAGAGCCCATTTAGTTTCCCTCCAATTGGGATTCTGATTTTGAACAGCGTACCCTTTCCTAAGTCACTCTCTACGGAAATATGCCAGCCGTGCTCATTTGTGATTTGCTTACAGCTGTAAAGCCCAAGTCCGAACCCATCGGGCCGGGAGGAAACGAATGGTTCAAAAATGCGATCTAGGAGATGCTCGGGGATTCCTCGGCCATTGTCTTCAATCGTAAGGACTATTTCTTGGTCGCCTTCGCTTGCTTTTAAGCTTAGGATCCCGCCAGTAGAGTTCATCGCTTGCATGGCGTTCATCATCAGATTCACGAGCAGGTGCTCGATGCGATTGGAGTCCGCCATCAGTTCGATGCCGGGCTTAACATGCGTTTCAATCCGAACTCCGGAGATATTCGCCTGCGGACCAAGCAGTGTGGCCGCATGATTGACGATTGTCGCCAGCGAAACTTGCTCGTGGGAAATCGACTTGGGTCGTACATAGGAGAGAAGCCGGTGGGCAAGGAGGGTGAATCGATCGACCTGGGTCTGCACCTGCGCGAGCTTTTCTTCATCGCTGACGCGAGGCTGAGAACAGACCAGCGAAAGGGACGCCATGATGTTCCGAATATCATGGGCAACGCTCGCGGCGAGGGTCCCCGTCACGGAGAGCTTTTCCGCCTGAATCAGGCGGCTCTGAGCCATGCGCAATTCTTCGTTTGTCGAGAGGAGATCCGACCGAAGACGCTGAGCGCTTAACAGGAGACTGACCTGCTCGACAATCGCCGTCAGATGCAGCGTATGATGCACTTCCGCCAGTTGAGAAGCACCGTCGTGCCCGAACGCAAGCAGCACGGCCGGTCCGGGCACGGAAAGCCGCGTGATCACCGCTTGGCGGCATTCGATCGCTTCTTCCAGAGGGGAACCTTCGATGTCCCATTGGATCGGTTCTCCTTCCGGACGGCTCGCCATGGTCTTCAGTGCGATGGTCGCGGGTACGTCGAGGGCGAGAGGCTGTGGAAGTCCCGCGCCCGCAACGCAGCCACGAATAGACTCTCCCACTTCCAAGAGGGCCACGGCTTTGTATCCTAGCAAGCCCCGCAGAATCTCCACTTGGCGAGCCCAAAGTCGCTCCTCCGCGAGGTCGGTGCCGAGGTAGTTGAATGCCTCATTGATCGCATCCAAAACCTCCTCCGTAGTGCGGAGATCGCGGCCCTGCTGCTCGAGAGTGAGCCTCTGCTGCGCTGAGCGTTCCTCGTATAGACGCTCGCGCTCTAACTCAGCAGAGAGCCGGTTCGCGAGCACGCTCAAGAACTCCACGTCATCGCCCGTGATCGGTTCATCCGTTTTGCGATCCATGAAGCAGAGCGTGCCGATC
>JBKJIP010000329.1:0-6630 GCA_046598515.1 Fimbriimonadaceae bacterium
GCTTTTTGCCGATGACCTCACCTTGCACCGTGCGCTCGTTTGCGTATTTGACGCAGGCATCCAGACAAGCCGTGATGATGCCGACGGCACCAGAAGCCACCGTGTAGCGACCATGATCGAGAGCGGACATGGCGACCTTGAAACCGTCTCCTTCCTCGCCGAGCATGCAGTCTTTCGGAACGCGCATGTCCTCAAAGAAGATTTCGCCCGTGTTCCCGGCCCGGACGCCGAGCTTGCCGTGAATGGGGCGAGATGAAAATCCGGGAGTGTTTCGATTGACGATGAACGCCGCATAGGGCGCCTTCGCAGAGGTTTCGGCAAGGCGCGTGATCACCAAGAACTGGTCGGCATAGTCGGACAGGGAGATCCAAGCTTTCTGGCCATTGACGACGTAATCGTCGCCGTCCTTGCGGGCCGTGGTTTTCAGGTTTGAGGCATCGGAGCCGGCGCTCGGCTCGGTCAAGCCGAAAGCTCCGACATGCTCGCCGCTCGCGAGCTTGGGAAGCCATCGCTGTTTCTGCTCTTCGGTTCCCCACTGCAAGATGGTGAGGCAGTGCAAGCCGCTGTGAACAGACATGACGACCCGCGCCGAAGTGTCCGCGCGCTCGAGTTCCTCGCAGACGATGCCGAGGCTGATGTAGTCCGTGTCGCTGCCGCCGTATTTCGCGGGAATGCCGATGCCGAGCATGCCTGCTTTGCCCATCTTGATGAGTTGCTCCCGGTCCGACTTCGCCTCACGGTCGCGCTCGCGCAAGCCGGGCAAAATCTCGGCCTGCCCGAACTTGTAGGCAGACTCGCGAATCATCTCGTGTTCCGGGGTTAAGGAAAAATCCATTGCTCAGAATTGTACCGACCGGGCGGTTAGCTCTGGCGCTGAGTGGCCGCCGAGTAACATTCGGCCCGTGATTCAAACTGGTCTCGACCTACTTAGAGCGCGTGGATTCGACTCCTTGAGGGGCCGTCACTTCGGAGTCGTCTGCAATCAGGCGACGGTGGCGAGCGACTTCCGTCACATCCTGGAGATCTTGCCCAAAGAGGGTCTGTGCGCCATCTTCGGTCCTCAGCACGGGCTCTACGGTCACACGCAGGACAACATGATCGAGTGGGAGGGTGACGCGGGGTTGCCCGTGCCGATCTATTCGCTCTATGGGGCAGTTCGGAAGCCGAACCCCGAGATGTTGGCGGGCCTGGATTTGCTGGTGATCGACTTGCCCGATATCGGATCGCGGTATTACACCTTCGCCTGGACGGCTTGCCTCTGCGCCGAGACTTGCGCGGAACTCGGGATTGACGTGGTGATCCTTGACCGTCCGAATCCGATCGGGCGGGCCGTCGAGGGACCCGTGAACGAGCTCCGTTCGTTTGTCGGTCTGCATCCGGTTCCAATTCGCCATGGGCTCACGTTGGGCGAGTTAGTCACACGATTTCATCCAGAGCTTACGGTCGAGAGTTATGCGGGTGAAGGTGACACAATCTGGGCGATGCCGAGCCCGAATATGCCCACCCTCGACACCGCTCTGGTTTATCCCGGCGGATGCCTCTTGGAAGGCACCACCATCAGCGAAGGGCGCGGGACGACTCGCCCCTTCGAGATCTTCGGTGCGCCTCATCTCAGCCGGGAATCTCTCGCTTTCGAACTGAATAGCTTGGGGTTGCCGGGTGTTCACTTTAGACCGCTGCAATTTCAACCTACTTTCAATAAGCACGCCTGGGAAGTTTGCGAAGGCTGCTTTGTTCACGTCACGGATAAGGATGCATTCCGGCCAGTGCTCACCTATGTGCATATCCTTCACGCCTGCTTCCGGGCGAAGCCGGAAGGGTTCTGGAAGCAACCTCCATATGAATATGAGGAAGTCCACTTGCCGATCGACATTCTGTGGGGGTCGGCTGACCTTCGTTCGGCGCTAGAGTCTAGGGCACCGCTTCCTTCGTGGTAGCCACCTGATGACGCGGGACGGGCATCCGCGTCCCACACGGGCTTTGCACTATCCAAACAAAGTGGCAGCCGGAGCCTGAACTTTGGGGAACTGGGTTGGATCGGCCAAGCGTCGGGCACCGAGACCGACCAAGGCATCGACGCCGGGATCCTCGACATCACGCACCCAGATCGAAGAGAGATGCTGACGCAGGGCGGTCGTCGCGCCCACCCACGTGCCGCCTTCTTTCAGGCGGACGGCCACGACGAGCGAGTGCTCGGCGCAGGCGTAAATCAAGGCATTGCGCTCCATCGCAAGACCAGTGGTGAACTCCTCATTCGGGGCCGCGACGCTGAGCACGACGCCGGGTCGAGGGCTCTGGAAATCCATCCCATAGGGGACGATCTCGATGAGGGACGTTTCGGCCGCCGATGCGGCCGCTCGATCGGCACCCGCCGCCGCTCCGGAAACGATCACGCCCCCCCCTTCGACGACGGCAGAGGCTGCGCGCTTAGCGAAGACATTCGCGGCCCGATCAATCTGGCGGGATCCCACCATGGCAAAAGCGGGTCCGATTGGCATTTCGCCCCGCCGCCAAAGTGCGGGCGGCGCGCTGGAACCCAGCACGTCGAGCCACCTCAAAGGAAAGTTGTCGCAGGCGACGGTAAGAACCTGATCGGCCTCCAGCAGGCTCTCCGCCAACGAGATGAGCCCGGGGACTTGGAGCGTGGTGGCCTCCAACCACATTCCTTCCGCCGCCAGACAATCCGCCACTTCCGACACCCGTGGATTCAGCCGACGGATGACGGATTCGACCAGGGGACGCCGCTTCTTGGGCACGGCGACGCCGCGCGGAATCCCGCGTAAAAACAGCCCCGTAAGCGCCACGCGCAGCGGCCACATAGTGCAATTATGGCGCCATTTAGTAGACAAATGGTGCCCGTCAGCGAGTACTACCTGGCCGCCCAAAGGAATCCGCGGCGCATGATCTCGCGAACAACCGGGATTTCGAGCACGTTGCGCTGGTGCCCGAGCGCATTGTAAAACACCTTGCCTTTACCAAACGACTTCGTCCAGATCGTAGGCATTCGGCAATTATTGGCCGAATGCGGCCCATCGGCCGCCGGATTGGGAAAGCCGCAGTCTGCCAGCACGTGGATGCCTGGATCGACGTGGAGGTAATACTGCTCGCTCGCCACTTCGAAATCTTCGATGTCCCGCGTGATCGTGTGCTCGCGGTCAGTAAAGTGAACCGTGTAGGGGGTCCCATCATTGCCGGGGTGGGCGACGAATTGGCCACCAACCAAGAACTGCCATTCGGTGTTCTCCCGGAAAGAATCGCCCATCCCGCCGTGGCAACCGGCCATCCCCACTCCTTTCTCGGCAACCGCGAGGCATACCGCTTGGCACTGGTCGTGCGAGATTTGCCCCATTGTCCAATGCGGAACGATCAGATCAAATCGATCGAGATCGGTGTCGGTGAACACGGCTAAGTCCGAAGACATAACAACGTCGAACTCCGATTCTGTGAGAATGTCGCGAAAGAGTTCTGAAACTTCAACTGGCTGGTGTCCATCCCAGCCTCCATAGACCACAAGCGCACGTTTCGCCATCGGTGCCGATTATGCGATACTTCGAGGGTTCATGGTTCTGAAGGTGACCTTCGAGGACTTCGCTGAAGCAGTCCGGCAATACACTGGGGGCAAAGATGCCTTCCTCGCTGAGCTGCCCTCGGGAGCTTCGGCCACGGCTGGTAGCCCGAACTCGGGCGTGATCGTCAGCGCCGTGACAGAGCTAAATCCGGCCAAGGCGAAAGAGTATCTGACTCTCGCCGGCCTCAAGGTCCATGAAGGAACCTGGGCACTCGAAGCCGACGACCCCATCATCGGGGGCGAACAGGCCTTCTTTTGCGCGGTCGCCTATCGCAGCCGAGAAATCATGCCCGGCCTCTGGCTCGATGTCTTCCCTTACGAACCCAGCCGAGCTGATGTCCTGCGCGCCATGTATGATGAGTTCGTTCACAACGGCGAAATGAAGGAAGTCACCTTCGACGAGTTCGTGAGGTCCTCTTTCGCGAACGTCGTGATCCTTTCGCCGGATATTGCGAGGGGTTTAATCACCAAGAAACTGGTTGACGAAAAGTTCTAAGCTCTTCCGTTGACTTTCGTTGACATCCAGGCTTAAACTGCGAGGCTTGACCAGGCTATGTCCGACGTCGATCTCGCCCTTCGGTTCTTTCTCCAACTAGTGATCCTGCTCGCCGTATGTCGGGCGGTGGGTTTTGTCGGCAAGCGCTTTGGACAAACCCAAGTCGTCAGCGAAATGATCGCGGGCGTTTTACTTGGCCCGAGTCTCCTTGGCATCGTGGCTCCCCAGGTTCAGGAGTGGCTCTTTCCAAAAACGGCGGTCCTCACTCAAGCCGGCCAAGAAATCTCAATTCGCCATCCGTCGATGGCAGTCCTCTATGTCGTCAGCCAAGTCGGGCTCGTTCTCTACATGTTTCTCGTCGGGATGGAGTTCGATATCACGCTGCTCAAGAAGCGGGCGACCAGCGCGGTTGCCGTTTCGCTTGCCGGCATCATTGCGCCCATTTTGCTTGGCGGGCTTGCCGGCTACTGGCTCCACGGGAAGGGCGGATACTTTGGGTCCAATGTAAGTCCGGCAAGCGGTGCATTCTTCTTGGGGGCGGCAATGTCGATCACCGCGTTCCCGATGCTCGCCCGAATCATCTATGAGGCCGGGATCTCCCGGACATCTATGGGGCTTCTCGCGCTTGGGGCAGCGGCGACGGATGACGCCGTCGCTTGGGCGTTGCTGGCGGTCGTTCTCTCCAGCGTCAATCAGAACTCGAACTACGCCATTCTCGCGATCGGCGGGGGCGCCCTCTACGCCGTCCTCGTGCTGGCCGGCGCATCCCGCGTCATGAAGAGGCTCGAAACATGGCGTCTTCGTGAGGGCCAGATGACTCCCTCCATGTTCGCTGTTGTTCTGCTGATTCTGTTCGTCGGCGCGTACACAACCGACGCCATCGGCATTTACGCGGTCTTTGGGGCCTTCATCATGGGAGCGGCGATGCCGAAGGGTGTCCTTGCTGCCGATATCCGGCAAAGTATGGAGAAGGTCGTCACCACGCTGCTGGTGCCCCTGTTTTTCGTTTATTCGGGCCTGAACACGAAGATTGGTTTGATCGACACTCCGGCGCTGTGGGCCATAACCCTACTTCTCGTCGGGGTCGCCATTGTCGCCAAGGGCTTCGCCTGCACCGGAATGGCCCGCCTTGCGGGGGAAAGCTGGTCGAGTGCGCTCAAGATCGGGACGCTCATGAACGCACGGGGCCTTATCGAACTGATCATCCTCAATATCGGCTTGCAGCATGGGGTCATCACCCCCACTCTCTTCACCATGATGGTCCTTATGGCGATTGTTACGACGCTGATCGCCTCACCCCTCTTCCAGTATTTAGAGCGAAAGCAACCTGAGATCCGGTGATCCAACCAAACCCGGCAAATCGACGTGACGTGAAACACCAGTTTAGGCGTTTACACAGGTAAGTGGCCCCCTTCTTGAGGAACCGCCCTTGCGGGCGGTAAGTCTAGAGTGAGGCCCTTGCTTTGCCATGAAACTTTGTGTTGGTTTGATTTTTGTTTTCGGCGTGGCGACGCTGGCTTCGGCGAGACCGGACCGAAACGCATTCTTGAATGATCGAGCGCTCACGATTGGGCAGATCATTTCGCAGGTGAAGCGCGATCCCGCTGTTCGCGACCGTTACCGGCGTCACTTCTCCATGAACGATGCAGAGCTGCTAGGCTTCCTCGCGAGCTTGCGACCTGCAAAGCTCAAGAAAGAGGGAGCGTTCATCGTTTACAGTGTTCCCCCTGATAACAGGATCAAGGCCCACGTCGAAAAATTTGGCGTCGACACCCCGATCTACACGGATGCCGCCGGATTGCCGATGATGATCGCTAAGTGCGGCAACCCTCTCTACTTGGGGCTACGCAATGTGGCCGTGAGCCCGGTTGATGCGGAAATCGTTGACGCCATGTCGCCCGGCAAAGATCTCGATGCCGCGCCGGATGCGAGTCACGACGTAATGATGGCGCAGACCATCCTTATGCCGGAGAACCCCTACGAGCCGGTATCGGTCACGGAAGCGGGTAGCCCCGTGATCATTCCTGCCGCGGGCGCGATCTTCAGCCCGTGGATCCTGGGTCTACTCGGCGGTGGTGCGCTCCTCCTGGGTGGCGGCGACGACGATGGTGGCGGGACGGACCTCGTCCCTGAGCCTGGTTCGATTGCTCTGTTCTTGATCGGCGGCACCGGTCTGCTCGCCAGGTTGAGAAAGCGTTCGGCCTAGAGCGCAAAGCCTTAGGCGTCTACAATTGAGACCTTGAATTCTTTTGATGTGATCGTGGTCGGCGCTGGACATGCCGGAATTGAAGCGGCGCTGGCCTCGGCCCGGATGGGGGCTCGAACGGCTTGCGTCACTTTGAATCTCTCTCGCATCGGTCATCTACCCTGTAACTGCTCGATTGGCGGCCCCGCAAAGGGCCACCTGGCCCGGGAGGTCGACGCTCTCGGCGGCCAAATGGGCGTCACTACCGATCACACGCTCACTCATATTCGTCGCGTCGGCACAGGGAAGGGCCCCGCCGTTCAGACGGTGCGTGCTCACGTCTGCAAAATCGCATACCCCCTCTTCATGCAGGACATCATG
>JBKJIP010000363.1:0-4465 GCA_046598515.1 Fimbriimonadaceae bacterium
CCGTTCAGCCGGTCGGCGTAGACGACGCCGGCGGCAACGGGGATGGTGCCCGCCAGCATGGAAGTCGAATGGATGATCCGGGCCGCCTTTTTGCCGATGTGCGACCAGTTATCGCGAGCGCGGCCGGGTGAGCCGACTTTGCCCCAAACCTGACAGCAGACCTCTTCGATGGACATGCCGCATCGATCGGGATTGTCCAAGCCCGACTTTGCATCCTTGAGGAAAAACGCGGGCATATCGCGGTGGATCGGGCTGATCCAGTCTGTGCCTTCCAGCGCGAAGAGAGAGCCGGCAAGGATGGCTTCCTGGTTGTGGCTCGAGTAAAGCGTGCCCGTAAGGCGACCCTTCTTCTTTTCCTTGATGAGACGAACGTCGAAATATCGAGCCAGGTAGAGGTGCCGAAAAAGCTCGAGGCACTCCTCTTTGGTCAGTTTCTGTCGGGGCAGGGCGATTTGATCGCTTTCCTTGGCTGCCTTGGGCTTTTCCGACTTCTGGGGCGACACCGTTGCGGTTCCGTTCTTGGGGGTCACTTTCGATCTCCGGCGGGGCTCCGCCAAGTTCAAATTTTACCCGAAAGCAGGGGCGGGTTTCGGAGAGGGGCAGGGGTGAGGGTCAGGGAATCCCCTCTCCTTGATCGGATGTTCGTGCCGATTAGGGAGAGGGGGCAGGGGGTGAGGGTTCCGGAAGTTCTGCTCACTTACCAACTTGATCCGTTGGGTCAAGTTTTGGCCCGTGCGCTTCCCCCTCCCCAACTGTTCCCCCTCAAAGCACAAGCATCTTTGAGGAGGAACCAGGGCATAGGCGCAATTGGCACCTCCGAAGGACGCCTCATTGAGAGGAGTTGCGGGGATCGTCAGACCACGTTCAACTGCGTGAGTCGCTCACGGCGCTCCGCTTGCTCGTCGAGCTTAGCAACTCGATCCGCCATGATCTTCTTGCTGAAGTCGATAGCGTTGTAGGAGCTGCGGATGAACGGGCCGGAGGCGACGAAGCTGAAGCCCATATCTTCTCCGATCTTCTCGTACTCCGCAAACTCGTCCGGATGGATGAAGCTGTGAACGGGCAAGTGCTTCATGGTCGGGCGGAGATACTGGCCGATCGTGACGGCGTCGACGCCGATCTTGCGGAGGTCGCGCAAGGTTTCGAGCACTTCTTCGCGAGTCTCGCCCAGGCCGAGCATCAGTCCGGACTTGGTGTAGATCGACGGATCGATCTCTTTGACCATCTCAAGGACGCGCATGGTTCGGGCGTATTTTGCCTGAGGTCGAACCACGGTGTGGAGCCGCTCAATGGTCTCGATATTGTGGTTGTAGATATCGGGCTTGGCATCGCAGACGATCTTGAGCAGATCGTACTTAGCCTTAAAATCGGGGGTGAGAATTTCGACGATCGTGAGCGGGTTGCGATTGCGTAGAGCTCGGATCGTCCGCGCGAACTGCTCAGCGCCCTCATCGGGAAGATCGTCGCGGGCAACGCTGGTGACGACGACGTGCTTCAGGCCCAGATCTTCGGTCACCTTGGCGACGTTCGCCGGCTCAAAGATGTCGAGCTCTTCGCCGCGACCCGTATTGATCGCGCAGAAGCCGCATGACCGGGTGCAGGTGTTGCCCAGAATCATGAAGGTCGCCGTTTTCTTGCTCCAACACTCCGGCAAGTTCGGGCATCGCGCACTCTCGCACACCGTGTGGAGATTCTTCGTGCGCATCATCTCCTCGACTTCCTTGATCGTGTCGGGTCGAGGGAGACGAATGGTGAGCCATTCGGGCAGACGCTGCGTCATCTAGACTCAATTATGCCCGAATTGGGCCGGGATTCGCCCATCTTAGGCCCGCGTTACCAGGATCAAGGCAGCTTAAGGCGTGGAAGGCTGGCTTCACGCCGGATGCTGGTCGGCATGCCCGCGCCGCCCGCAGGCCGAGTCGCAACTCCTCCGGCTATCGCCTCCGTCGCCTGGGGCTCGCCCTGCGGGCTGATCTGATGGGCGACTCCCGCCCAGGGTAGGCGCACAAACATCGCCAACCCTGGGCTGAGCTGCGGAACGCCTTCAACGTTCGGTTTTCTGGCGCAAGGAGCGGCGACACCCACGAAGGAGGTGCCGCCGCACCGGATTTAGAAGCCTATGCCGGACCGCTTCTGGAGCAGCCCGCCCGCACCACCGCGGGTGCCGGGACGAAGTACGTCCCGCAGATAGAGATCGCATACCGGCTTATCCATGTAGTTGCGGCCCAGAACGGTCTGCAACTTCGAGATCGCCGTTTGTCGCGAATCCGGGGACCAGCTTTCGTAGCGTCGCCAGAAGTCGCTCCACCACTCGCGCGGCTGAATCTTCGGGCCGTCATACTCCGTAACGCGGCCGGTTCGTCCTCCGGTGACCAAGGAGCCGACCACATCGCCATGCTTGTAGACGTTGTCGATCTCCTGCTTGATCGTTCGCATGTCCGCTTCGCTCGCGACGCCCGTCGACGTTGCCTTGTAGAACTGAACCGTGACGCGAACGGGGAAGCGCGGGTCGCGCTCGATCGGCATGTTCGCGTACTCAGTGAAGGGCCCCTCGAACTCGCCGTGACCGATAACCGCAGCCTCGGTATCACTTCCACGTTGGCTACTCTTAGCCGCATCGGCCGCTCCGCCGAATCCGCCGCCCGCGGCGGAGGGCGCACCATACATTTCACGGCGAGACTCGCGATGCTTCAGGGGAACTTGAATCAAGAGGACCATGTTCAGGGCCGAGTCGGCAACTTGAGCCCCGCCTGCACTTGGCCGGCCATCGTTGATGAAGTCGCTAATCCGCTGTCCCGTCAGGGATGCCCGATCACCGCCCTGATTATGGAAAAGCCGCTGCCCCCAGGCGAAGCCCTTGCCCATGGTGTCGCGCTGATTGTCGATAACAGTCATGCTCGTGCCTTCGCGAGTTGCGAGAATGGTGAGTACGGCCGGGTTACCGGGCGAAGATTGGTAGTTGAAGATCACCGGGTTGAAGGTTGCCTTGTCGCCCTTGGGAACCGGCAGGAAGCAGGCTTGAGCGCTGACGAGCGCCTTCGTGTCTCGCGGAGCGAGGAGGGTCTTCGGTCCTCGGCCGGCCCAAGAGCTGGGGGTGGACATATACCGGCTCGGATCTTCGAGAATATCGTAGAGCGAGACGCGGCGAAGGGGCCCATCTTTTTGATTACCCACCAAGACCGTGAACTCACGGGGGTCGATATCGGTCGTGGTATCGCTAAAGTTGGGGAAGCGAACTACGGGCATGGCCCGGGCAAAAACGTCACCTCGGCCGTTGGTGCGGCTCGTAACCTGGATGGTCATATCGCTGATGTTCGGTCCGACGCTCGAACCTTTGAATCGGCCCGTGTCTTCCCAAGTCAGATTCATCATTTCCAACCCAAGTCGACGGGCGTAGGACTGAGCTTGATCATCGTTAACCATGGCAGCCGCACGCTCGATCACGTCGTGATAGATCGGCCGATCCCGGCGGATGCCTTGGCTCGCGCCAACAGCGCCCATGGCCAAGATCGATAAGGGGAAAATCCACTTTTTCATTTTTAAGTCACCTCTCGTTGTTGTATGAGGGACGTCTCGCCGTTCACCCTGTTTTGGAAATTGCCGTCCGGTCTGGGCATAATGCACCCATGCGCGCCACTTTTCTCATCCTTTTGTCGCTCCCGGTCCTAGTCGCCGCTCAGACCGCGAAGCTGATCAAGCCAGACCTCAAAAATCCGCTCCGAAAGACGATTCTCGATGCCCTTCGCCCATCGATCGAGAAGGATTTGAAGCAGAAAGTTATCTTCAAGGTTGATGAGCTGCGCGTTTACGGATCCTGGGCATTCGCCCATGTCCATCCCATCCAGCCGAATTCGAAGCCCATCAACTTCGCGAAGACGAAGTATGCGGAGGCGGAGCGGGAGGGCATGTTTGATGGCGACTCGACTTATGCCCTCTTGAGATTGGTTAAGGGCAAATGGACGGTGAGAGATTTCGTGATCGGCCCCACCGACGTGTATTGGAGCAACTGGATGGACGCACCCTACAATGCACCGAAGACACTCTTCCCGCCTCCATTCGGGCCGAAGTAATGGCTTGGCTCACGCGCGAGATGTTGGTTGGGATGTGGCCAAAAGCGAAGCCGGCGCTGATCGACGGCTTTATGGCCGACACCACCCCCGAATTCCGCAAAGCGGAGGTGATTTCGACGCTCAGGCTCGCCCACCTGATGGCTCAGCTAAGCCACGAGAGCGGGGGCGGGCGCATTTTGGTCGAGAACCTCAACTACACCACCGCGGCAAGGATCCGAAAAGTCTGGCCGAAGATCTTCCCCGACGAAGCCGCTGCCGAACCCTTCGTAAAGAATCCGCAAAAGCTGGCGAACAAGGTTTACAACGGCCGCATCGGCAACCGGCCTGACACCGATGACGGCTGGAACTATCGGGGCCGCGGCCTGATCCAAATCACGGGGAGGGATAACTACCGG
>JBKJIP010000424.1:0-3418 GCA_046598515.1 Fimbriimonadaceae bacterium
ATGTCTCCATCCCATTCGGATGCCTCTGTCTTGATTTTGGACTTGGTGGCCCTTGTGAAAACCCTCACCCCCCTGCCCCTCTCCCTCCCGCGCACGAACATCGCGGCAAGGAGAGGGGAAGATTGCAAAGCAAAAGCCCCCGCCTGCTGGAGCGGGGGCCTTCTTTCGACTATTGACTCAGGTTGCGCACTTGCGCTAACCGTAGGAGGAACTCCGGATGGAGCGAACACACACTCTCTGTGGTTTCCGTGCTTTTCGACGCGGATTACGGTTTGAATGTTTCCGCGTCTGGGGATAAGGTACCAGCGGAGGGGCGGCGAGGAAAGTCGTTCCTTCGGGTGTCACTCGATCGCTGTCATTATTCTCCACCCCATGCGCGGGCGCCGTCGACGGCTCGGCACACCCGAATGCTCGGCTCCATCTCCGTTGCGGCTAAGTATCTGGCGGCGGTGTCGCGGGCGAAGACTTCGACCTTGTCGGTCTGAACAAGCGCGATGCACGCGCCTCCGAAACCGCCGCCCATCATACGGGCCCCTAAACAAGCAGGGTGCCTGTTCGCCACTTCCGACATCACATCCAGTTCGGGACACGAGACTTCGTAGTCGTCCCGCAGGCTCGCATGACTAGCTCGGAGCAATTCTCCGAGAGCGTTCTGGTCGCCTACTTCGAGGGAGTTCCGGAAGAGAAGAACCCGCTCGCACTCCGTGATCACGTGCTTGGCACGACGATATTCGACGTCTGTCATCAGGTGCGATGAGGCTTTAAGGTTGCCCATAGTCGCCCATCGAAGGCCCTCGACCCCAAGCTTTCGGGCCGCGAGTTCACTTTCTTGTCGACGATCGTTGTAGCCGCTGCCGGTGTGCTCGTGCTTCACACAAGTGTCGCAGACGACATAGGCGAGATTGGCCGGAAGAGGTACGGAGACCGGGTGACCGGGATCGGCGGTGTCGATGAAGAGCGCATGGCCCTCCCGGCCGAAGAGGGAAGCGGTTTGGTCCATGATCCCGCAGTTCATGCCCACAAACGAGTTTTCGGCTTGTTGTCCGGCGCGGGCGAGTTGGGCGTCGGACGTGTTTAGGTGGCCGAGGAGACGAAAGAGGGTGCCGAAGGCCATCTCGATCGCGGCGCTGGAACTGAGGCCGGCTCCGGTTGGTAACGTGCTGTGGACCATCGCTTCGATGTTCGGGAGCCGAATCGATCGGTTCTCGCGCAATGCCCAGGCGACGCCCACGGGGTAACGCGCCCAGGACGGTATGGCCTCGCGATCGGGCTCGTTGATTTCCAGAGTCGCTTCTTCGGCGGAGAGGGAGGAGGCGAGGATGGTTTGGTCGCTGACCCGCGCGGCGACCGTGACCCAAGCGTCGATGGCGGCAGGGAGACAGTAGCCGTCGTGGTAGTCGGTGTGCTCACCGATCAGGTTGATTCGGCCCGGGGCCTTGGCGAAGTGGGTTGGGTCGGCGCCGAATCGGGCGCGGAAGGCATCGGTGACGCTTTGCACTCGGAGATTATGAAATGGCGCTCGCCCCGTCCGCCTTAGCTCTCGCCATGTAGGTGCCTTTCATAATCGCAACTACTTACCCGATGATTTCGCCTCAATGACGGCACCTTTGAATGGACCTTTAACACAAGCGCAGGTATGTGACTCCGAGAGAATGTTGCGAGAACCGCCGCCATATTGCATCCGCTGCCCTCATTGATCCAGGCATTCTCAGGTACTGGAAGCCCAAGCAGGGATATTTCTGCATTACAATGCGGTTATGGCCAATCTTACTTTTGCATTCAGCGTTCTTGCGGTAGGAGCGGGCGCGGGTGCTCTCCTCAACGTCGTTCCCTTCCAGGGGAGCAGTGTCACCCGGCAGTCGGTTACGCCGGGAACGAAGGAGACGGGCCACGCCCATCTCTCGGGAACGATCATCGCGTCTAAGATCATAGCGGGAGGCAATTTGACTTCGAGTGCCTCGGTCATCACGGCTTATTCGCCGGTGGCTAACTCAACGGGCGTTCAGGCGATTGGGCTTAACTTTGGACTGCGGGGCCAGTCCCAGGCCACTTCCGGACTCGCCTACGGCGGCTACTTCGACACGATGAGCGATGGCGGTTATGGTGTTTGGGCGCGGAACCGGTCGACGACGGGCGGAGCGGCTGGGCTCTTCGAAGCCCTCGGCACGGGCGGGTATGGGGTTCGAGGGAAGGTCATGGTGGCCGGTAACACGGGATCTGCGATCTTCGGAGAGAACCCGAGCCCGACCGGCTATGCGGGATTATTCGATGGCCGGGTCTACGCGCCGAGCCTTGGTCTGAATATGGCGCCCGTCGCGGGTAACGCTCTCGCGGTTGGCGGTACGGTCCGCATCGAGGGGGCTAATGTGCTGGAGTTTGGCGGCGGAATCCCGAAAGAAGCTAACGCGGGCAAGATCGGTTATGCCACCTTTACCCCGCAGACCCTCGACATCGTGGGGGCGGGAACTACGGGCGCGAACCGCATGATCAAGTTCTGGAACGAAGGCGGGGCGACGTTCAACGGCAATGTGGCGATGGGGACCACGGACGTGAACGCCGCCCGCTTGTATGCGATAGGTCTCAGTAACGGCATCATAGGGCGGACATCGGCTACCGGCTACATCGGGGTCTTCGGCTCGAACGGGGGAAATGCTTCTTCCTACGGCATGTACAGCTACGGCAACATGCACGTCGATGGCACACTGTCCAAGGCCGGGGGTGCGTTTCGGATCGACCATCCTCTAGATCCGGAGAACAAATACTTGCAGCATTCGTTTGTAGAGAGCCCGGACATGATGAACGTGTACAACGGCAACGTGACCACGGACGCCAAAGGCGTTGCCTGGATCGAGATGCCGGATTGGTTCGACGTCATCAACAAAGATTTCCGATACCAGCTCACAGTGCTCGACGAGTCGGACGAAGGCTTTGCTCTGGCCAAGGTGTATCGGCCCTTGCGGGACAACCGGTTCGCGATCAAGACGAACGGCCCCCGAGTGCACGTTTCCTGGCAGATCACGGGCATCCGCAAGGACCCTTGGGCTCAGGCCAACCGTATCCAAGTGGAGCCGACTAAGCCGGGCAAGGAGCGGGGCACGTATCAGAACCCGGAGCTTTATAACATGCCGCAGGACCGTGGTCTCTCGTGGATGCTGGAAGGCAAAGAGCGGCGAGTGGTCGAGCCGCCCAAGCCGCGCTGAGTTAGGGACGGCCGCACCAATTGATCCCGCGGCCTCGTGGGCCTGGGTGATTCCCGGTTCTCGGGGCGTGGGTCAGATCATTTCTGCATTACAATGCGGATATGGCCAATCTTACTTTTGCATTCAGCGTTCTTGCGGTAGGAGCTGGCGCGAGTGCTCTCCTCAGCGTCGTTCCCTTCCAGGGGAGCACTGTCACCCGGCAGTCGGTTACGCCGGGA
>JBKJIP010000036.1:0-16764 GCA_046598515.1 Fimbriimonadaceae bacterium
GCGTTTACGCCGGGACCACGTCCCGGCGTCAGCTTAAAGGCAATGACGCCGGCTCAGCGGGACGCCGGGATGAAGCTTCTTCAAGCCTCGCTCAGCGAGGCCGGATACAAGAAACTCGAGGCTATCCGCAATCTGGAACCGGTTTTGCGCGAGCTCGAAAACGGCAATCCAGGTCGCGATTCCGGGCTTTATTGGTTCATGATCTTCGGAGAGCCTGCTGCCAAGGGGACGTGGTCCTGGCGATATGAAGGGCACCACTTGTCCCTGACATTCACTTACCGCGACGGCCACATCGTCTCAAGCACCCCCCAGTTCCTAGGCTCGAGCCCCGCCCTCGCCCAAGATGGCACGGAGGTTCTAAGAATGGAGGCGTGGCTTGGCAAGGTCTTTCTTCGTAGCCTGAATGAGACCCAGAAGAAGGCCGCCGTTCTCAGTGAAGGCGCCCCCGCCGATATCGCCTCCTCGAATCTGCGCAAGGCGGCAATCTTGGAGGATCGGGGTGTCGGTTTTTCGGACTTGGACAAAGTTCAGCAGCAATGCCTTCGAGAACTCGTCGAACTCTTCGCCTCAATCCTGAAGCCGGGAGCGCGGGACCAGCGACTGGGACGGATCAAGGATTGGAGTCAGGTCAAGTTCGCATGGATGGGCTTGGACGAGCCGGGTAAGGGACACTACTATCGCATCCAGGGCCCGACGTTTCTCATCGAGTATGACAACACCCAGAACGGGGCGAACCACGTGCATACGGTGTGGCGTGACTTCAACGGAGATTTCGGCGCGGATGCGCTCGGTGAGCATTATCACGCGGCCGATCACCATCGGCATTAAGCAAAAAGGCCGCCTAGCCGGCGGCCCTTTCTAGAAATCGAACGAAACGCTTACTTCTTGCGGCGGCGAAGAAGAGCGGCTACGCCTAGACCGAGAACGGCCATGGAGGCAGGCTCGGGAACCGGGGTGAACGTCTGCTTGATGTAGTGGACGTTGGTCACGCCCGTGCCAAAGAAGTTGTCCAAGTGAAGGATGTCCTTCTGAGCTTGGCCGATCGTTACCGGTTGGGAGAAGACGAACGTCTGCGTGAGAACCCACGGCTCGAACTGGCCGGCACCAGCAAAGGTCTGGTCGATGAGACCATCGGCGACCAGCAAAGGTGTGCTCGATGTATCGAAAACCTTCTCGTTGCCGACGACGCGAACCGATCCGTTGATCGTCTCGCCGCCGATCTCGATCGTCACGGCGGTAAAGGCCGGGACGGGGTTCGAGTTAAAGTTGTAAATCCAGGCGATATCTCCGGTCAACTGCGTCGAGCTTATCTGGAAACCGGTCAGATTCGCCGTAATCGAGTTACCCGAGGTCGTAAAGTTGACCGTCGAACCCGGAACGGTGCTCGAAAACGAAACATTGGTGAACGTCTGCGCGTTACCCGCAACGGCGGCAACCGCCAACAAACTCAAAGCGACAATCCTCTTCATTCTTCCAGTACCTCTCAAAACCACACGTAATCAAACGTCTCCGGTCAGCAAGATTCGATCCAATCGATCGAAATCTATTCAAATTCTAGCCTGACTCACCCCCGGAATGCGTGAATCCGGGCGTAACCCAGCAAAAGAACCTGGTTAGAAGCCGACTATTTCACGAGTCCGAGCAATCCATCCCCGATTGCACCCCCGTACACCCTGTTGGTGCATTCCCGGATGCCCGCGACGTAAACTCTGCGGCAATGTCTTCTCTCTCCGCTCTCAAGGACCGACTTTACGATTTTAATGCCCTGAACGCGGCCGCCTCCGTGCTCGATTGGGATCAACAAACCTACATGCCGCACGGAGCCGGCGCCGCTCGTGCCGAGCACGTGAGCATCCTCAGCCGGATGGCGCACGAAATCATGACGGACGACGGGACGATTCGTCTTGTCGAAGAGGCGAACAAGGAAGCCGTTCCGGGATCGACCGATGCCGCGATGCTCCGGAACGTCAAGCGAGATATCGATCTCCGAACGAAGCTGCCCGCCGCATTCGTCGCAGAAAAGCTCAAGGAGTCGAGCCTTGCTCATGAGAAATGGGTGGCCGCGCGCAAGAACAACGACTTCGCGGGATTCGCGCCTACGCTCGAGCGCATGTTCGATCTTGCTCGCCAGGAAGCCGAGTATCTGGGCTATAAGGATCACATTTATGATGCGCTGATCGACCAATACGAGGAGGGCTTCACCGCCGCCGACGCTCGGGCGATGTACGAGTCCATTAAGGGCCCGCAGGTCGCTCTCGTTAAGGCGATCACGGATGCCGGCCGTCAGCCGGACACCTCGATCATGTTCGGCGAGTGGGACCAATCCAAGCAGAAGTCCTTCACCGAGGGTCTGGTTCAGGCTATCGGCTTCAGCTTCGACCGCGGACGCCAAGACGTGGCTGCCCACCCGTTCTGCACGAACTTCTCCGTCACCGATGTCCGACTGACGACTCGGTACATGGATTACATCGGGGCGGCCATTTTCGGTTCGCTACACGAGGCTGGTCACGGCATGTATGAGCAGGGCTCGCCGGACGAGTGGGATCGCACACCGTTGGCAGGTGGAACGTCGCTCGGCGTTCACGAGAGCCAGAGCCGAACATGGGAGAACATCGTCGGCCGCAGCAAGCCCTTCTGGGCCAACTTCCTGCCGAGCCTTCAAGAAGCGTTCCCCAAGCTCAAGGATGTGCGACTCGACGATTGGTATCACATGATCAACAAGGTTGAGCCTTCCTACATTCGAGTCGAAGCCGATGAGTGCACCTACAACTTGCACACGTTGGTTCGTTTCGAACTCGAATGCGACCTTTTGACAGGTGCATTTAACGTTCGCGATCTGCCGGACGCTTGGAATGCGAAGTACACCGAGTATCTCGGCGTCACGCCGCGAAGCGATGCTGAGGGTTGTCTGCAGGACGTCCACTGGTCGGCCAGTTTGATCGGCTACTTCCCGACTTATTCTGTCGGCAATCTGCTGAGCTACCAGTTTTGGGCATGCCTCGAGAGGGATTTGGGCGATACCGACGCCCTCATGGCCCGAGGCAATTTCGCTCCGATCCTGGACTGGCTCCAGCAGAAAATCTATCGCCAGGGCTCGCGCTACACGCCGAAGGAACTCGTGATGCAGGTGACGGGCAAGCCCCTCGATGCTTCGGACTATCTGGCCGGGCTGGACAAGAAGTATCGCGAGATCTACGCACTGTAACCCACTTTTTCAGGGGTCCGGGCCGCATTCGGTTTGGAGGCTGGTCTGCCGTGCCACACGAGGGCGTGTGGTGCGAAGCGGCTCGAGTTTCTTCCTAATCGAGGCTGGTCGGCTTCGCCACCCGGGGGCGGGCGGCGAGAACAAAAATCTGCCGTCCCAAGACGCTAGCCGGAGAAGATGCGACCGTGACTTCAGGCCAATAGAGGAGAACAAAAGAAAGAGGGCCGCGTCGAAACGACGCGGCCCTCTTTTGCTCGGTCCCGTTGTTAATTTAGAATCGATATCCCAGCCAGAGACCAACATGGTTGCCCTGGACACCGCTCGTCTTTGCACGGCCGGTGAAGAGAATCGAGGCCTCGCCATAGATGCTGGGCGAGAAGTCAGCGCCGAGCCCCGCACGAGCGCAGAGCTGCGTCGACGCGTTGCCGATGTCAATGATCGCCGCACCAACGCCAAAGAAGGCGTAGGTGTTCGGCCCGGCCATGGTTTCATTAGTCGTATTCAACTGGAACTTCTGGTTGAAACAGATCGGGATGATGAAATTCCTGCTGAACCGAAGGTTCTTAGAAATCCAATCGATGGAAACGTAAGACGTCGCGTTCTTGAACAGATTGATGTTGAGCAAGGAGACGTCGGCGCCGAGTCCCCAGAAAGTGCCGTTCAGATCGGCCGACGTCGGGAACGCCACGCCGCCGCGAACGGAAATAGTGGTGTCGATGTTTTGCGCATGACCGGCCGCCACGAACCCGGCTGCTGCTGCGAGAATAGCTAGCTTCTTCACTTGTAATAGACCTCCGTAATCGGACCGAGCATCGCCCAATCCTTTGAGCCCCCTCATTTTACTAGGGATTTCTCCTTCGCGCTACGTTCCCGAAATATTTTCTAGTGCGAGAGCCTTATCGCCTAGACGATGCTCGATATCAAACCGTCGCCAAATGGTCCGCTCACTATGTTCAACGGATCAACTCGAAGGCTTCCGGCGAAGACGACGGGCTAGTGCCGCTAGGCCAAGACCGACGACCAAAAGACTCGCCGGTTCGGGAACGGCTGTAGCAACTGTGAAGCCGGTTTGGCCATTGAAAACGTGCAGATCGACGTCCCTAAGTTGAGAATAGACCCCGGAGTTACTGATCGAGCCGAGAACCCATCGACCGGACCCGCCGGGATTTAAGCCAAGCATAGTGTAGTTGACCCCGTTATAGCGCTCCATCCCGCAATAGTCGAAGTTGGGCAAACCCGAGATCACGCTGGACGTGTTCGTCCCGGGAGTGTGCGCCATGAGGCGATCGAGATTATGCTCCTCGTACCAAACATCTCCGTTTGGCATCATGACTCCGCCGCCGGCACTACCCATGAATCCCATCACCTCTCGGCTGATCTCGTTACCGGTTAGCGGATCGATCTCGACAAAATAGGCCCCGTCAGGGAGTGCGGCTCCGGTTGCGAAGAGCCGATTGCCGACGAAGAAAGGAGATGCGTTCAAAGCAGCGCCCGCCGTGATTTGTACGAACGTTGGATTGGCGCCAAAGGCATTGTCTAGGCGAAAGAAAGATCCACCGGAACTTGCCACAACATCGCCGCCCTGAGCACCACCGTTCATATTGCCCATTGAGACCCCTTGGGGCAGCGTCGTCATGCCGGCGAGAAGGTGGGACGTGGCGAATGTGTCGATCGACCCATTCAATGTGAAACGATAGAGCTGAGAGGCCCCGCCCTGGTTCTGCGTGGCGAAGAATGTCGGCTGGGCAGAAGTAAGTCGGCTGCCGGTGATGAACAATGCGAGTGTGATTAAACTGCGAGTTGCTTGCATGCGATAAGTGTCAAACCCATCTTTCGCATTCCTTGTGACTCACGTCACTGTTTCACTGATTCACCTTCAATCCAGTCATAAAAGCGGATGCCGCCTGGCTACACCCCTTCAAAGAACTCGATGTGGAGCACCCGCCGATGCCGGGGCGATGTCGCAGCAGAAGAAGCATGCAACGTCAAAGGTTTCATAAGAACGACTCCTCCGGCCCGGACCGTGCACGCCACTTCCCCATGCTGCTCGCGAAGTCGAGAGACATCAACACGGCCGATCAAGCCAAGTTGGTGTGTCTTCGGGATAACCCTCAGAGGCCCGTTCTCTGCGTCACAATCGTCTAAGCTGATCCGCACCGCGATCATCTTCTCGAGCACTTCGGCGGGAGCAATCGCGTGCGGGACCCCGTCCTTCGTCGACCACCCTCGAAACCCGTCGACATCAGCCCGCTCGGCTAACGCGAGCGCGCGATCTTGGTGAAAGCCCAAATTTCAGTTCGCGCCGGGAGACTTATCGAACAAGATCGCCCGAACCGGGCGTGCGTTTCCGACTATGTTCCGGATGCGAGGATCGGTCGCTACTTCCCGAACCCAAGGCCAAGCCAACGCGGACCGGCTGCCTGCTCCCTCGACATTCGAGTCCTTAACCCGTGAGATCATGCGAGCAACTTCCGCAGAGTTGAATATGTCCTCTCGGATGGAGTATCCCAACGGAAGAGGCGTATGAGATGTCATCTACCGACCTTTCGCCGGCGCTTTCCGATACATCTTCACGTGCTCTTCGAAAACTTTACGCATCCCTTCGCCACCGGCGGACAGGGCAACGTCGTAGCATGTGTTGCCCCGGGTTGTTTTCGCATTCGGATCCGCACCATGTTGAAGGAGCCAAACGATCGATTCCCACCGTCCAAATCGAACCGCCGCATGGAGCGGCGAAATCTTAAAAGGCAAATCGGCGGATTGAATCTTGCCACCATTCTTGTAAACGATCTCCAACATCGCGGCTCCGCAAACGGCGGCCCCCTGCATAGGACCTTGCCCGCTTTGCGAATCGCTGGCAAAGCTGGCTCCGAGTTTCTTCAGAGCCAGGAAGGCCGAATCCCAACCGCCCTGGCAAGCCTTCACGATCGCACGATCTCCGATCTTGTCCCTTGCGTCGATATCGGCCTTGTTCTTCGCGAGCGCTGCTATCGCAAGGGCATTGTTGCAGTCGGCGGCTAGGTGCATCGGTGTTTGGCCGTCTTCCAGCTTGGCCCCGACTGAAAGGCCATTTTTAGCAAGTTCGCCTACCATCGCCGGCTCGAGCGAAAGCGCAGCAAAGTGCATCCCGGTGAGACCACCCTTCGCCTTCGCCTTCAGGTTGCCGCCAATCGATGCGAGGTAGATCGGAATCCTTGGATCCCTACCCCGACATGCGTAGAGTGCGGGAGTAATCCCATTTTCCGACACCTGTAGCAGCGATTTATCTCGGGTGAACGCCGCCTTCACCTGATCCAAGCTGGAGCGATACAGAAAACTCATCAAGTGACCGGGGTTACGCAGGTTTGGATTGCTATAGGTTTTCAGGCTCACAATCTCTGTCCGCACAAAGGGAGATCGAGCATAGACGTTCCATGGGAGGATGAGCGGCGTGTCAACCTCCTTCGTTAAGGTTTTCGGCAAGATCGAGCCCTGGTGCGGCATATAACGATCTTGAAAGTACGAGGCGGTTTTCACCATCGACCACAGCTTGGCCCCACGCGCGTCCGTGGCGACGAAGCGCAGCGTGACTTCTGCGATCTCCTGGTCGGACCCATTCTTGATATAGGTTCGCCAAATGACGGGAACGGGTTGACCTTGCCGCAATGTCTTCTTGGGATCATTGCGCATTCGGGTCGTCCAGGTCTTTACGCCGGGCGTCGATCCGGCAATCAACGTTTCCGCATTGCCGAGCATAAGGCAGATCAGTACGGGGGTCACGATCACGTGGTGATTGTATCTGCGACCCCCGCCTCAGACGCAACGCTTGCTACTGAATAAACCGATACTCGGTCTCCGACCGGTAGGTCTCTCCCGCCCGAAGGGCGGTGGTGGGAAAGTTCGAATGATTCGGCGAATCTGGGAAGTGCTGAGTCTCCAAACACAGGCCACCCCGATAGCGATACGGCAGTCCGTTCTTGCCGGCATGAACCCCATCCAAGAAATTGCCGCAATAGAACTGAATTCCAGGCTCTGTCGTCCAGACCTCCATCGTCCGCCCCGAAGCCGGATCTTCCAGCCGGGCTGCGAAGCCGGGGGCGTCGAGCACCCAGTTGTGGTCATAGCCGCCACCGAAGCGTAACTGATCGTCATCCACATCGATCCGCTCACCGATGATGTGAGGCGTGGTGAAGTCGAACGGCGTGCCTGCCACGGGTCGAATCTCGCCGGTGGGAATCATGCCTTCGTCAGTTGGGGTCATGTTCGAAGCGGCCAGAGTCAGCCGGTGATCGAGGATGTCGCCCTCGCCCGCTCCCTTCAGGTTGAAGTAACTGTGATTGGTCAGGTTGAGGATCGTGTCTTGGTCGGTGGTGGCTTCGTAGAGCAGGTGAAGTCCGCGCTCTGTCAGCGAGACAACATGGCGTACGGACAAGTTGCCCGGATAGCCCTCCTCGCCGTCGGGGCTAATGGTGCGGAACTCGACCGAGTGATCGTCGAGTTCGACCGAGTCCCAGACCACCTTATCGAAACCCTTAAGGCCGCCGTGCAGATGACAAGGCATCCCGCCCGGCTCATTATTTGTGACGAGTTGATAGCTCTGTCCGTTCAGCTCGAATCGCCCGTCACCAATACGGTTCCCATATCGGCCAATCACGCAGCCGAAGTACATCGACTTCGCGATGTGGTCTTCGAGGGTGTCGAACCCGAGGACGACATCTTCGAGATTCCCGTTCCGATCCGGTGCCCAAAGGTGCGTGATGGTCACGCCATAGTTCGAAACCAGGCACTGTAGCCCCTTCCCATTATCGATCTCATACCGATAAACCGCGTTCCCCTCGAAAACACCCCAATCCGATCGTTGAATACCCACGCTCATGATTGTCTCCGATTCGGAGGGAACGCCGTGGCGACATGGCGGCATTACCGGAACAAGAGATGCATCTCCATGTCGCCGGCCAGATTGTTGCGGTTGATAGCTCGCTTTGGAGGGCCGTCGGCCAACTCCCGATATAGCTAAGCGGCTCTTGCCAGACCTAGCCGTTACCCTTGATCGTCCGATACTGTTCAATCGCGTCTGGGTGGACGACGAACTGGATTTGCTCGGTTTGCGCGAGCGGCTGGGTGCGGAGGGTGTCGTAGACCTGCTCGAATGATGTCAGCTTGATTTGCGCGCCTTCCACCTTTCCTTCTTGAGCTTTCTTCAGGAGGGCCTCGGCACCTTTGTAGCTGAAGAAGAACGGAATCGCGGTTCGACCGGATTGAACAACCGTAACGTAGCCCGCCTTTGCCTCAAGATAGAAAAGCGGCGTGTGGCCGAACTCTTTCGCCTTGGGATCGAGCTTCTTCTGCAAGTCATTCGCGTTCTTGAGTTCAGATTCCATGGGAACAAACCATTTCTGGATCGAATCCATGCCGATGACGTCGGCCAGGCTCATCACCTTGGTCGAAACGTTGTTGATCTTGCCTTGCTTCTTCACTGCTTCAACAAAGGAGTCGCACTCCTTCTTTCCGAAGAAGACGTTCATGTACGTTTTCTTGTCTTTGTCTTGCGACGTGAGGGGGACGGAAGCAGCACTTGACACGATGAAAACTGGGATCGTGAAGCGCCTCTTGATCTCATCCATCGTCAAGGTGGAAGTTTTCGTGGCGGCTCCGCCTTGGCCAGTTTGGGCCAGGAGAGCGATTGTAACGATCGCAGACAACATCAAAGAGAATTACGCCCTACTTTGCCGGCCGTAACGCCCGGTCTACTAAAAACGGTTCGAAGTATCGGGTTTTTCAGACCGGGCCGAATGCCTGATCGCTCATGGATTTGCGTCCAAACCCCCGCTTCACAAGTTCGCGCGCCCGGCAATACTGCTCATAGGTCCAACCTGTCTCTTCCAAAAGGGCAAGGGCGGGATCTCGTGTGCCGGCCGAGAACGAGCGGTCGTTCATGTGAAACCAGCTCGTGGTCAGATAGTCGACGCCAAGCTTGGCCATCCGGCGACCGAAACCATCGGGATCTTTCATCGGCAGCATGGGGCTCACGCAGACCGAAGTTTTGATTCCTGCATCCTTGAGCCGGGCGACCGCTTCAATCCGGCGGCCGATGCTCGCGCACGCGGGTTCGAATCGCTGACGAACTTCGTCGTCGTCCGTCGTGATCGACATGTTGACTTTAACGTGCTTGAACTGGGAGAACAGATCGATATCCCGCGCAACGAGCGGGCTACGGGTCTGCACGACCAGCCTCGCTCCTGCCCCGGCGAGGAGTTCGACGATCTCTCGCGTCAGCTCGATCTTCGCCTCCAAGGGCTGGTAGGGATCGGTGGCCGAACTCATGTAGATCGTCTTGCCTTCCAAGTTTCGGTGTCGTAGCGCCTCGATCGCCCGAATCTTTACTTCGACCCATTGACCCCAATTCTGGCGCAGTTCGTCTTCGGCGACGAAGAAGGCGGCGTAACAATAAGAACAGGCGAAGGAGCACCCTCGATAGGGGTTCAACGTGAAGTCGAAGGCGGCGGTCCGTCCATTGCCCGGCGTCAACAGATTCGTTGTTTCGATGGAACGAACCGAAGCGCCGCCGATCGAATCGGGCACCGCCCGATCCGGCTTCTCGAAAAGCGATCGCTGAATAATAGCAGACATCTTTCTACTACTATAAACGATCTTTTCACAGAATTGGTTCTCCTGAGCAAAAAAGTAGGACAAGTCGAAACCTGTCCTACATGTTGAAACGGCGGATTAGACCGAATCGCGGAGCTTTACGGAGATGTCCCCGTTGATTCCACTGACATCTAGAGAGCCAGTGCCCTCGCCCAGCCGGCCCGTGACTCTTTGCTCGGTGCTGGCCTCGTCGGTCAATTCCACTTCGCAGTGCACTTCGCCGCGAAGGGTGGAAAGAGAGACGCGAGCATCGCCGCCGTCGGCGAGCATAACGGTCGTGTCCCCATTGACGGTTCGGATGTTCACTGTCCCGCTCACCGGCGAAGGAATGTCGACCGAAACGTCGCCAGACACCGACTCGACGGAGAAGGTTTTGCCGCTCCAACCGCTGACCGATAGATTGCCGGAAGCGCAGCGTGCATTCAAGTTGCCCTCCAGATTCGTGATCGAGATCTCGCCCGACTTGCTCTCGATGCTGGCGGCTCCGCTCTTGCAATCCTTGATCGTCAGGTCGCCGCTCTGGATCGAAACATCGATCGTTCCATCCAAGCCACGAAGGCTGACTTCGCCGGAGTGGGAGACCACCTTTGCGCCCGCACCGGTGTCGAGAATATCGACGGCGCCGGAGTCCGACCGCACTTCCACCATCGCCGATCCGGCGAGTTGGATGACCATATCGACGTGATAGGTCGCGCTTCGCTGCTGACGAATGAGAATCGTGTGATCACTCTCCTCAATCACCAAGTTGTAGGCCTCGGCCTTCACCTTGGCATCTTCAGGGCTGCTACCCTTCACTTTCGCGCGTGCGGTGACCGATGAGCTCTCATGGCCGCCCGTCACCCGGACGGTGCCGCACGGATTCTCCACCTTGAGAATCTTGCCGCCGACGATCGTCAGCGGAAGCACGATTTCGCGGGTTTCCGTGGAGCCGAAGATGTCGATGTGAAGGTTGCCGGCCTTGATCTCCTCGGCGGCCTTCTTCACGGCCTCGTAGCCCTTGTTCGCGCTCTCTCGCACTTGGTTCGAGATGTCTTTCCAGTTAATGCTCTGGAACGCGTCCCGCGTGAAGCCCTCGACCGTAAAGATGAAGCCCTGGACGGGATCCTTCTTGGAGTCGTCCTTCGGATCGTCCACCTTAGGCGGAGCTTCGGTCTGCGCTTGTGCGCCACCGGTCGCCGCTTGGCCCGCAGCGGGTTCGCTGGGCGGAACTTCCTTCTTCTCACCCTGGAAGGCGTCGATCAGTTCGGCCGCATCCTCCGGGCTCAGCTTGCCATCCTGGACAAGCTTCATGATTCGTGCGATTTCTTCTTTCATCCTTCTCCTCGCATACGAGCCTTCGCCTCATCAGCGCTAATCTCTCCCTTTTCGAGCTGCTCGATGATGGTGCGCTTTACCTCGGCGGAAACTTTCGGCTTCTCGTCGGCCACCGGACTCAGGTTGAGCGCGTGCAGAAGCGAATCTAGGCGAGCTTTTACGGTTGGATAGCTGATACCGAGCTCTTTTTCGACGGCATTGATTGTGCCGCGACAACGGAGAAACGTCTCCAGAAAGTGGGTTTGCTCGGCATCTAACCGGGCAAAACGGGACAGGGCGAAACGGCCTCGAATAGTGACGCCCGATTCATCGGAGGCGAGTTCGCTAACATAGAGCTCGCCCCCGGAAACCGGGTCGCGGGCCGGCATTGGATGAAGAATCTTCTCCATGTCGTTACAATACCATGAACTTTCTCAAGCGGTTGCTAAGAAAAGTTAAAACATGGGCCTTTTTGCTTAACATCAGCGGAAACTATTGAGCCACACAAAGAAAAGGCCCCACCCGATATCTCGGGTGGGGTCTTGAATATGGCCTAATTGGCTGGGTTACTCCGCAGCAGGTGCGGCGGTTTCTACAACTGCTGGTGCTTCCACAGGCGCGGTCTGCGGTGCTCGATCCTCTCTCGGAGGACGATCGCCGTACTGACGGCGCGGCGTGAACTCTCTTCGCTCCGCCGTCATCTCGGTGACGACGAACGGCAGAAGAGCCAGCTCTCGAGCGCGACGGATGGCGCGAGCCACCATGCGCTGCTGCTTGGCCGTATTGCCGGTTTGGCGGGCGGGAAGCATCTTGCCGCGATCGTTAATGTAGCGGCGAAGGATGGGGACATCCTTGTAATCGACCGCGTCGATCTTGTTGATGGTGAGGTAGCTCACCTTGCGGCGACGCTTGGCTCGGCCTTTGCCGCCCGTCTCGGGGGCAAAGTCCTTATCCATGCGTGCGGCAGCTAATTTCTGTTCTTCACTCATGTCGATTCTCTTAGATTCCGTAGTCGTGCTTTTGCAGCCAAGCCTTGGGAATAGGCTTCAGGCCGCAGACGACTGCGTTAAACTCGGGGCTTTTCAGAACGGATGCGGCGATCTGAAGCGTTACCACGCCATGGTCCGTCTTCACCTTAACACGCTTCAGATTAACGAGCTGAAGGCGGTTCTTCTTCGGAGCACGGAACTTCCACGCACCGGAGTGACGGTGCCGGATGTGCTTGGCGTTGTTCGCTTTCTTGCCGGTTACCTGACAAATATTGGCCATTGATCAAAACCTTTGCGCACGATGATGCGCGAAGGAGAATCATACCTCAATCACTTCACGAAATGTGAAGAAGTGAATCGTTGGGCAAGTCCGTTCGTGACTCCACGCCGGGCAAGCACGCCAACGCCGGGCAAAATCCATCTCGGCGCTTCATGAAAGGGATAACTTCCGGTGGAAGAGTCGGAGGGAGGACGATCGCGGTTGCTTTCGGAATGATGTGCGACTTTTCTAGCGCCCCCGCCCCCGACTCTGAGGAGTGAGTGAATCTGGCTACGCGGGCCGATCCACGCCGGGTTCCATATGGGCATTAATAGGTGGCGAAAGGTTCGCCCGCAGAGTCAGAATAGCGTTTGTGACGCCCGTCGAGATCAACCAGATTGCGCTTGCCTGAGCCAAGTTCAACTTGCAGGGTCACACTTCATTCGAAGAGCCATACGCGGTCTGGGGATTCTCCACGCGGCCGGCGGGGCAGAACACCGTGACGGGGTGTACCTTCAAAGTGGGCGAGGAGCGCGCTCACATCGACCAAATCCTCCGGACCTTCCAAGACGCCGACATGCATGCGAACTGGTTCTTTGGGCCATCTGCCCGCCCGTTCGACCTAGCCAAGATCCTTCGGCGAGAGCGCCGCATGATGGGTCCGAAGAATGTGCAAGCGATGCTGGCCGACCTTACCGGAAACAGGGCGCCATCCCGAGACGGCGTAACTGTTATGCTCATCGATGACTGGGGGCCGGTGATCGAAGAAGGCTATCCCGCGTCGGAGTGGTATCCCAAAGCGGCCAAGGCGGATGCCGGATGGATGGCCAAGGAGTTCTCACGTGCGGAAGGCGCCCACTACTTCGCCGCTTACTGCAGCGGATTCCTGGCGGCGTCTTGTCTTCTCTTCGTGCATGACGGCATTGGCGGCATCTGCGATGTCGTCACAAAGCCCGATTTGAGAAATCAGGGAGCGGCCACGACCGCAATCGCGGCCGCCCATTCACTTGCATACGAGTTAGGTTGCCGCGTCGCCATTCTCCAATGCAAAAAATAGGCTGCCGACCTGTATGAGAAGTTGGGATACCGCGAGATCGGAACCTATGTGAGCATGTATTACTCGCGGGTGCGGATGGCGGCCGATGTGGTCGCGCGAGGCACATAAGTCGTACAATAAATCTAATGCTCGAAGTCGGTCAGCCCTTTCCTGTTTTCTCTCTCTCCGATCAAAACGGAAACACGGTAACCCTCGAAGATTTGAAAGGCGCAAAGACGATCGTCTATTTCTATCCCAAGGATGACACGCCCGGATGCACGGTCGAAGCCTGCGAGTTCCGGGATAATCTGCCTCGATTCGAAGGAGCGAAGGTGGTCGGCGTGAGCCCCGATTCCGCAAAATCCCATACGAAGTTCGTCGGCAAGTTCAGCCTAAACTTCACTCTCCTCGCCGATATCGATAAGCAGCTTTGCGAGGCCTGCGGAGTCTGGGTTGAAAAGTCAATGTACGGCAAAAAGTACATGGGCGTCGATCGCACGACCTTTCTGCTCGACGAGAATGGACTTGTCCAAAAAGTCTGGAACAAGGTCAAGCCTCAAGGTCACGCCGCCGAAGTGCTGGCCGCCCTCTAGCTATGCGAAACGACGAACACAGACCCGCACCGAAAATGTCCGCTCCGCGCATCCGCGGCATGAAAGCAAAGGGCGAGAAGATCGTTTGCCTAACCGCCTACGATGTCCTTACCGGCTATCTAGCCGATGCCGCCGGGGCTGATGTTGTTTTGGTCGGCGATTCGGTAGGTAATACGGTACTGGGTTATGAGACCACGCTTCCGGTAAGCCTGCTGGATATTATTCACCATGTTCGAGCAACTCGGCGCGGCGTTTCCCGAGCGTTGCTAGTGGCCGATATGCCGTTTGGATCGTATGGCGCCTCAGTCGCCCAGGCCGTGATGTCCGCGACCGAACTGGTTAAAGCCGGGGCCGACGCCGTCAAACTTGAAGGCACATATTTAGAAGAGATCGAAGCGATCCGCAAGACGGGTGTTCCGGTTATGGGCCACGTCGGAATGACTCCACAGAGCGTCCATAACTTCGGGGGATTTCGGGTGCAAGGCAAGGGCGAAGATGGTGATCGTGTCCTCAATGAAGCTCGCGAAATAGCAGACGCCGGCGCATTTGCCATTGTCCTTGAGTTGATACCGGCCGCCCTATCAGCGCGTATTTCCGAGGCTCTGGAGATACCTACCATTGGAATCGGCGCGGGCCCCAGTTGCGATGGCGAGATTCAAGTGATCCACGATCTTCTCGGCCTAGCTCCGGAGACTTTCAAGCACACGAAGCGGTATGTCGATGGTCGACAACTATTTTCGGAAGCGCTGGAGCGCTACGTAAATGACGTGCGGTCCGGATCGTTTCCAACCGAAGAAAACTCAGTCTAACATCGGTTATCGGGATACTGATTCGCGTCGCATTTCTAAAGCTATCCGTCACTATCTTGCTTCAGTCTCAGAATTTTTCTGATTTCGGCATAGATGAGTTCTTGTTTGTGCAGTCGGTATGCTTGTCGCGGGTGCTCAACCGGAATCGGCGTTTCGATCCATGACTGCCCGTGACAAAGTGAGATATGTTCAAAAAGGATGTGCTTGTTTGACGAAGACAAGATTTGGTATGCAAATGGTCGCCCGCTTACTTGCGCGTTTCTGTTACCATGGATGCCCTTGAACCGCACCTAAGAAAGAAATAAGAAACAGGGCAGATCTGCGCTGACAGTGACCCTTCCGAGCTACTATTCACTAACTGCCGCGTATTACGGTATAGTTAAGAAACCTGTCGGGGTATTTACAAGTATGAAAACGGTTAAGAACGTCAAAAACAGTCTCAAGTTCAAGGTCCAGCCCAAAGAAGGGCTCCTCACGGTTCGGATGGGAGTTAAGAAGTTTGTCCTTCCCATCGAAGCCCGGCTACTGGCCGGCGGAGAATTTATCTTCCTCTCCTTCCCTGCCTGCTCGGACATCTTTGAAGTACAGGGCGGTAAGACACTGGTCGCTATGAATCCAGATGCCGATGGCGAGAACGTTGGTGAGGCCCTGAAGCCGAAGCGCCGCGGTCGTCGCACCCGTGGAAAGTCAGCCGCCGTCGAAATGCCGGAAGCTCTCGCCGCCGCGCTGCGCGCCGTTCCGAGCGGCCACAAGCTCGTCATTAGCCCGAGCGGCGAATACCGCCTGGCAAAGACCCGGAAGCGCGACAAGAAGTAGTCGCCTCCCGAAGACCCTGCAAATGCTGGCATTTGCAGGGTCTTCTTTGTTTGAGCCCGGGAACTTTCACTCAGTTCTGAAAGTTGGAGGTATAACTGTATCCGGGAGTATGTCAGTGGCCGAATCTCGACCGAAAGCGACTTGGACCGCGGAAGGCCAGGAAAAGAGAGCGGCCGTGCAGCATATGTTCGGCGAAATCGCGCCGACTTACGATTTTTGCAATTCCCTGATGAGCTTCCGACTTCATCCCAAGTGGCGCGCTGCCGCGGTTCGGATGCTCGAGTTATCAGAAGGCGACACCGTTCTAGATCTGTGCTGCGGAACCGGAGACTTCTTCCCGCCGATTCGCCGAGCTGTAGGAGAAAATGGCCATATCCTGGGTCTGGACTTTTCCGCTCCCATGCTTTCGCTTGCGGATAAGAAGGACTCCAAAGCTCAGCGAGGTTTGGCCGATGCTTGCTCCCTCCCTGTGGCCGATTCCAGTTTAGATGGCATCACCGTAGGCTGGGGAATTCGCAATGTGCCAGATATCGACCTCGCCCATCGCGAGGCCATTCGCGCGCTGAAGCCGGGCAAGCGGTTTGTTTCCGTCGATATGGCCCAGCCGCGCGGCTTCTTCATGCGGGCCATGTCCAAGTTCACCACCCATCGCTTCCTACCCTTGCTGGGCGCTATCGTCGGCAAGAAGGAAGCCTATACCTACCTTCCCAAAAGCACCGAACGATTTTTGGATCGAGACGCTCTAAAGCAATCTATGGAAAATGCAGGCTTCGCATTGGTCGGCTACCGCGACCTCTTTTTCGGCAATATCTGCATCCACTGGGGAGTGAAGCCATGATCGCTCCCGCATCCATCGTCGCCGAAGTCGGCCCGGAGATTCTGGCGGCGATTGCGGAAGAAATTGGTGCCGTCGAACACGTTCTTCGTTCGCGCGTTTCCTCTGAAGTTCAGCTCGTTCAGGAAGTCGGACGACATACTCTCGACGCTGGTGGAAAGCGGCTTCGACCCGCCCTCGTCGGACTTGCCGCCCGCGCCACTGGCCGGGAATTTGATTCCGTCCGTGCTCGCGAACTTGGCGCTTGCATGGAAATGGTCCATATGGCGACTCTGATTCATGACGATGTCATTGATCATTCC
>JBKJIP010000046.1:0-7828 GCA_046598515.1 Fimbriimonadaceae bacterium
GTGCTGTTCGTTTCGCGCTTCACGGTTGCCAGCGTGGCCATGCACTGTGCGCAGAGCGCGAAGAAGACCATGAGTC
This sequence comes from Fimbriimonadaceae bacterium, assembly GCA_046598515.1. Lineage (GTDB taxonomy): Bacteria > Armatimonadota > Fimbriimonadia > Fimbriimonadales > Fimbriimonadaceae > JANJUB01. The sequence continues at coordinate 77 of JBKJIP010000046.1, forward strand.
CGACGGCCGTCCAGGAATTGAGCAGAGGCTTGCCATCCGGACGTTTCGCCACCAGGAGGGCTTCCCGAAGCTTGGTTTCGGATTCACCTTCGACTTCTTCATCGTGCTCGCCCACGGCGAGAATGATGCGCATCGAAGGCACGACGACTTCGCGGGCAGGGAAGGCGGCGAGGATGGACGTGGTGATCCGCCAATCGAAGCCGGCGGGCTCGAAGACGGGGGCAATGGTGCGTCCGAAACGCCCGAGAATGCTGTTCTCCAGCCGCTTCTCCTCGATGTAATCGTCTTCGGTGGGCTTGTCCTCGAGCCCAGCGTACTTCGTGGCGTACTCCGTGGCGTAGCGGGCATCGGCCTCGGCTGGTCGCGGGTAGTAGCTCGCCGCCCAAATGACAACGGACATAAAGAAGATCATGGTGCCCGCCGTGGTGAGGAACACCTTGCCGCGCTGGGAGACGGCGATCCAAATGTCGCGCCAGTTCGGAAGCTGATAGGGTGGCAACTCCAAGAGGAACGGAATGCGCTTGGCTTTGATGATCCCGCGATTCAGGATGGCAACGATTGGAATCGCTACGGCCAGACCAAGGAAGTGCATCGCGAAGAGGGTGAAGCCGGCCCATACGGCTCCGAATCGGGGCTCGATGAAAGCTCCGATGAGGACGACGTAGACGGGCAACCGAGCCGAGCAGCTCATCAGCGGCGCAACGAGGATGGTGGCGAGCCGGCTTTTGGGGTCCGGCATGACGCGGGCGGCCATGATGCCCGGGATGGCGCATGCGAACGAAGAGAGTAGCGGGATGAACGCTCGCCCGTTGAGCCCACACCAGCCTAAGAGACGATCCATGAGGAAGGCCGCCCGAGCGAGATAGCCCGTGCCTTCGAGGATGCTGATGCAGAGGAAAAGGATCAGAATTTGGGGCAAGAAGACGAAGGTCGCGCTCATGCCGCCGATGATTCCATCCACTACGAGCGATGCAAACCAGGGTGTGCCTGCTAGCCAACCGCCGACTTTATCCCCGAGCCAAGAGAAGGCGGATTCGGTCGCGTCCATCAATGGCGCGGCAAAGGTGTAGATCGACTGAAAGACGAGATACATGACCCCGACGAAAACGAGAAGGCCCCAGAAACGGTGCGTCAAGACGCGGTCGATCTTGTCGGTTTTCGTCTTCTTGGGGCTGCCGGTCTGCTCGATAACGCCGGATTCCAGTTGCTTGGCCCAGGCGTAGCGGTTTGCTACGATATCTTTCGCGACGACGCCTTCTTCTTCGAGCTTCGTACGCATTTCGAGGAAGAACTCATAGATCTCGGGGACGCGGGTGATGGCTTCGCCGAAGGTGCTGTCCGGTTTGAGAAGGGCGATTCGGATTTCGGCGCGCGGTGTATCCATTCCGAAGCGGGCCATACGCTCGTGGACCGCGTCCACTCTTTCTTCGAGAACGGCAGGAAGTCCAAAATCCCGATTCGCGCGCTTTGGCTCGCCAAGGTTTCGGGCGATTACTTCTTTGAGCATCGCGATTCCTTTGCCCTTGTTGGCTTGCACGGGAACGACGTCCACTCCAAGGAGATCGGCGAGTTTCTCGATCTTAATGTCTTCGCCGCGCCCCCTCAAAACGTCGCTCATCGTGAGAGCGACGACGATGGGTATGCCGGTATCGGCGAGTTGGGAGAAGAGAAAGAGGTTCCGCTCAAGGCTGGCGGCATTGACGACGCAGAGGAGGAGATCGGGCTTGGTAAGTCCGTTAGCCCCGAGGATCGCGTCGAGGGCAACTTGCTCATCGACCGACTGGGGGCTCAAAGAGTAGAGGCCCGGCACGTCGATGAACTCGACCGTCTCTTCGCCGAGTTTGACGCGGGCGGTGACTCGCTCGACGGTGACGCCGGGATAGTTGCCGACTTTCTGGCTGGCGCCGGTTAGGCAGTTGAACAGGGACGTCTTGCCGGAGTTGGGGTTACCTACGACGGCGACGGCGGCGACACGGGAATCCGATTTGGCAGGGGCCGGCGATTCGTGACAAGTGGGCATGGGGCCGGACAGAGTGTACCACCCTATCTGGACAACTTTGTCAAGATTCACTTCCCCCTCGCCCCGAGCCTGGGGAGAGGAGGCAGGGGGAGAGGGGCTGCGACTGGAATTGGTAATTGGGCGAATGGGGCGAATAGGTGAGGGCGTGCCTCCCTTGCGGTTTCTTGGCATAATCATTTCGATGGATCTCATTGCCGCTGCGGCTGCCGTTCGGGAGCGCGCTTATGCCCCTTATAGCGGCTACTTGGTGGGCGCGGCGATTGAGGACGAGCAGGGTCGCATCCATGTAGGCTGCAACGTGGAGAACATTTCCTACGGCGGCGCCATCTGCGCGGAGCGGGCGGCCGTTACGCGGATGATCGCGGAAGGCGGGCGCGAAATCCGGCGCGTGGCGGTTGTGACCATCGACGGTGGGTCGCCGTGCGGGATCTGCCGTCAGTTCATGTCCGAATTCGCATCTGAACCGGCCAAGGTGGAGGTTCACTTGGCTTCCGCCGAGGATCTCGAACATCCTATGACCACGAGTTTGGCCGTGCTTTTGCCACTCGTTTTTCATTCAATTCAAGTCAACAGAACTGCGCCTGATGAGTCAGGCGTCTAAGTAATTTGCTACGATCTAGCCTGGCCCGCCGGGCTACCGACTCTTGAGGATATTTATGAAGCGACTTTGCTTACTTCTTGCCGTGCTTATCATTGCTGCCTGTGGCGGCGGTGGGGGCGGCTCATCGACCGGCGGAGGCGGAGGCAACCAGGGCGTTAACTTGAACGTCAACAGTGCCAGCCTCGGCTTTGGACAAACTTTGAATCTCGTTGCCACCGTTCCCGGTGTTGCCAGCCAGGTCGTTTCCTGGACGACCACGGGCGGAACGATCACTCCCACCGGTGCTTCAACTGCGACTTACACTGCGCCTGCCGTTGCCGGCACCTTTACGGTTACGGCGCGATCTTCAGCAGAGCCGACTCGCGTCGGCACGGTCGTGATCACGGTTTCGCAGGTCGGCGTCACGATCGATCCCGTTTCGACCACTCTTGGGCTTGGCAAGTCGACCATCTTTACCGTTACTGTTTCGGGAGCGGCGAGCACGACGGCCAATCTGACCGCCACGGGCGGAACGGTTACCCGCATCAACGCAAGCCAGTTCACTTATACGGCTCCGAATACGGCGGGAACATATACTCTGACCGGGTCCGCTCAAGCTAGTCCATCGAAGACGGCGAAGGCGACCGTTACCGTTGCAAACTTGGGTAGCAATGCCACCGTTTCGGGCTTCGTCCGAATGGACGGCACGGTCACGGGCGTTCCTAACGCCACCGTCGCCTTCTTCAATGCGGGCGGCGTGGAACTTGGACGGTTCACCACCGGAGCCGATGGTCGGTTCACGGCAGTGATCCCCGCAACGGCGAAAAGGTTCGGCCTCGTCGCTTCGTCGCTGACGCCCGCCTACTATGCGCAGTTCACCTATGGAGCGTTGCGCTACAGTGCGATCGTTTCGACGTGTACCGCGCCGTTGCCGGCTCTAACTGCGGGGGGCACGGTTAACTTGCCTGCATCGATATTCGTCAATGAGTCGAGCGAGCCGCCCCCTCCTCCTCCCAACGGCTGTCCGCTGTAGGGCTTTCAGGACGCCACCCTTTTGGGGTGGCGTCTTTTTTTTGATGTTCTCGCCACCCGCCCACGGGTGGCGAAGTCCACCAGCCCTCGCCTAGGACATGCCGAGGCAGGACTCGGATGGCGGCCGGTCGTCACCGCCATCCGTGGGCGGAATGGCGGGAACAGTCTTGCCACTCGTGCTCGTTCACGACACACGCCCTCGTGTGTCGTGCCGACCAGCCCTCGCTTGGGACGCCCGGAATCAGGACTCGCTTGGTGGCCGGTTGGCGCACCGTACGAGGGCGTATGGTGTGAACAGACCACCGCGTTTTACGATCTGTGCGCGCGGGCGCTACGGTTGGTTCACGACACACGCCCTCGTGTGTCGTGCCGACCAGCTCTCGCTTGGTTACGTCCGGAATCAGGACTCGTTCGAAAGCTGGTCGGCACACCATACGAGGGCGTATGGTGTGAACAGACTTTCGCCTGCTTTCTGGTGCGCTGTCAAATCGCTAGCCCATCACGTCCTACAAAACAACCAATGAATGAGACCATGTTGCGGATGGTGCGGGCGAGCTGGGGGCGGACGATCCCGGAGAAGAAGCTGGCGACGTTTTTTCGCAACTTTGGCTACCTTCTACGAACCGGGATGTCGATTCCCGATTCCCTGGTCAAGGCTTCGACTATCCATGATGAAGAGCTCGGGGCGATCTGCCGCCGTGCCGCCCCAAAGCTCCTCGCGGGAGGCGAGCTTTCCAAGGCGCTCGATCTCGACCGGCATCGATTCCCGGAACTGACTCTTCCCGTGCTTGAAGTTGGCGAAGTGTCGGGCACGCTGGAGGAAGCGGCGAACCGCCTTGCGGATGCTTTTGCAGGCATGGACGGCTTCCAGAACCATTTCCAAAGAGCCAAGATCGATCCCGCCAAGATCGTGTTGGGAGCTGTTTTCTTTCGGCTGGTTTTCTCGGGTGGATCTGAACTGACGGCCGCCGCCATCGCGGTAGCAATCACTGCGCTCGAGGCAATCCTCGTCATCTTCTTGCTGCGCTTGGCTCACCGGAATCTCTATCGGTGGCCGAAGCTTCATCGTTTGGTGGATAAGATTCACCTCGCTATCCCCCACGTCGGAGCCATCGAACGGGCGGTTGCTTCCGCCCGCTGGGCACGGTCTTTCGCCACGATGTGGCATGCCGGTGTGCCTATTTCCAGCGCCCTCGAAGTCGCCTCGCGGAGCTCGCTGAACGCCTACTATGAGTTCGAACTCATGAAAGCGGCGGAGCTGACCCGGCAAGGCAAGAGCATTCGGGACAGCTTGGAATCCTGCGAGCTAACGCCGCGGCATCTCCTGCCGATCTTGGCCATTGGCCATGAATCGGCGCGCTTCGGGGAAGCGCTCGATGCCTATGTCGGGGCGTTGGAGGATGACGCGATTTTGAAGGCTCAGCAGGAAACGGCGGCGGCCTCACTGATGCTGTATCTGGTTATGGGCCTCGTGGCCGCGATGATCGCCCTCTCATCGATGGCGGGTGGCTAGTAGACTGCCCGTGTGCGGATTTTCTTTTCGGCGGGCGAAGCTTCCGGCGACGCCTATGCGGCGGCGCTGATCAAAGAGCTGCGCTCTCTCGACCCGACCCTCAGCTTTGAGGGCATCGGTGGCAAGCTCATGGCGGAGGCCGGGGCCACCGTGTACGCGGACTCCTCGTCTTGGGGAGCGATCAGCATGGCCGCATCTCTGGCCGTGATCCCTCGCGTCTTTGTTGAGTCGAGGGCGGCGGTTCGAAAGGTGAGCGGGGAACCGGGCATCTTGGTTCCGATCGACTTTGGCTACTTCAATATTCGCTTGAGCCAGATCGCGCGGAAGAAAGGATGGAAGGTCGCCTACTTCGTTCCTCCCGGTTCTTGGCGTCGAGATCGGCAGGGTAAGGATGTGGCGGAACTGGCCGACATCATCATTACTCCCTTCTCCTGGTCAGCCGAGATACTGAACAAGATGGGGGGAAAAGCCGAATGGTTCGGGCATCCCCTCAAGCAGCTTGCCGGCCCGCCTTCATCGAACGAGGATCGATCTGGAATCGCCATCCTGCCCGGGAGCCGCAAGCACGAGGTCGAGGAAAACCTGCCGGTCATCGCGGGCGCTTTGAAAGTTTTAGGATTCGAGGGGCAGGTTGAGTTTGCCGTGGCTTCGACGTATCCCCGCGAAAGGCTCATGGCTCTTTGGGCGAAGCTCGCCCCAGGTCGCAACGATCGCTTCACGGAAGGGGATGTGAACGGGGTTCTTCGCCGCGCATCGGTTGGGATCGTTTGCAGCGGCACCGCGACTTTGCAGGCCGTGATCGCGAACACGCCGCAGGTCGTAATTTACCGTTTGTCGAAGCTGATGGAGATCGAAGGGCGGCTCATTGGCTTCAAGAAGAAGGTGAAGTTCATCGCCCTTCCCAACCTGTTCCTTGGGCGGATGGCCGTTCCCGAATTGATTCAGTACGACGCCTCGCCAGAGGGGATTGCGGATTGGGTTCGGAAGCTGAGCGTCGATTCTCCGGAGCGGAGCGCTCAATTGGACGCCTACCGGGAGATCGACGCCATGTTGGGCGGCGATCAGGCGATAACTCGGGCCGCGGAGCGGATCATCGAGTTATCCCGACGTTGAACCCGGCAAATGGCAGACTTTCTATGGGGTCATAGTCGACGGAATCGACCAGCCCCGGCCCTTCGGGCAAGAGCTTCATAAATGCTTTTAGGTGATCCACGTCAGCATGCTGCAGGATCATCTCCACGGCGCCATCGCCGCGGTTCCACACTTCACCGTGTACCCCGAAGACCATTGCCGTTCGGCGCACAAAATCACGAAAGCCAACGCCTTGGACGCGGCCAGTCACAACGACCCCGAAAGTGGTCATTTATCCCTCCGCGTCTAGATACGCTCATGAAGGCCGAAAGGCAACAGCAAAATCGTCGATGATTCGCAACGATTTGATAGGCGAGTTCGTACAAGGCAAACCGATGCTCGATTTCCTCGACGCCCTCTTTCATCTGGATACGATCATTCGCCACTGGCGGGCGACGCTTGGGTTTGTCTTGATTGGGGGCGGGCTTTACGTGGCTATCGGTCTCAAGATGATGGTGCCGGGGTTGATCTTGGTTCCAATCGGGCTGTTCCTCGTCTTCTGGGAGATCTTCGTTTACATGCAGGGTCGCGAAGATTAGGTCGTGACGTCCGCGCGAAAAAGCGGGGCACGATGCATCCCCGCCCTTCCTTGGCTTTTGGGGTCGTTTTGACGCTTTATTCTATGCGCTGCGAGGCACGTTGCATCCTCGCACTCCCTTGGCTTTTGGATTGAAATTGTTGCTCTGACCCTTTCTTGGGGACACTAGCGCGTCAGGATATCGGCGAGAGCGAAGACGAAGACGCCGATCGAGACGAAACCGTTGAGGGTGAAGAAGGCCATATCCACCCGGCTCAAGTCGTTCGGCTTGACCAGAGACTGCTCGTAAGTTAAGAGTAGGGCCGCACAGGCCACGCCGACGTACCAGGCGACCCCGGCAGCTACGGAGAAGCCTCCGTAAGCAAGAAATGCGATGGCGAGCAGGTGGCAGATTCTGGAAACGGCCAAGGCGCGGGGTTTGCCTACGGTCTGGGGCAGAGACCGCAGACGATTGGCTTTATCGAACTCTTCGTCTTGGAGGCTATAGATGATATCGAAGCCGGCCGTCCAGAAGAGGACCCCAGCCGTAATCCAGACGATCGGCAAGGAGAGCTGGCCTGTGGATGCGATCCAAGCGGCGGCGGGAGCGATGCCGAGGCTCGCGCCGAGGATGAAATGGCAGAGCGGTGTGAACCTTTTGGTGACGCTGTAGAACAGGGTGACGAAGAGCGCGATCGGGCTCAGGGCCAGGCTGAGCGGGTTCAGGAGCGCAGCGGCGACGATGAACAAGACACAACTTGCATAAAAGAAGAGGCGCGCTTGGCGGACCTTCAGAGTCCCTGCGGGCAGGGCCCGCTTATCCGTGCGGGGGTTTTTGGCGTCGATGTCCCGATCGATGATCCGGTTGAAAGCCATGGCCGCGCTGCGGCAAGAGACCATGGCGAGGACGATCAGGAGAAAGACCTTGACCCCCGGCCAAGCTGACCCGCTAGCGGCGA
>JBKJIP010000199.1:0-4281 GCA_046598515.1 Fimbriimonadaceae bacterium
GAAATGTTTGGTGGACTGGGTCTTTTATCCTCCGAACCGGCAGGAGCGCGGGGCTTCCGCCCCGCATCCCGGACCCCGGAGCTTCCGCTCCGGAGCCTTGGAAGCACCGCCGCCCGAGGGCCGCGTCGCAACTCCTCCGGCTAGCGCGCGCCCTTCGGGCTGATTTGGTGGGCGTGCGTACCCCGGGTCTTCGACCCCGGGCTAGAAATCTACGACCCGCTATCGGGGTCGTTGCGCGTTGCTTCGCTCGCGCCTTGGGGTCCGGACCCTTTCCCCGGACCGGTTAAGGTCCGAATCTTCATCTCCCGGCTCAAAACCGGGGAAGCTCGAAGCCAAAATGGAACAGCTTCCGTATAATAGAGACAGAGCGGTCATCAACAACCCCGTCCCGTAGAACCGGGACTGTGGCCGTCCGGAGCGCGCCGAGGTCGCCCCAATCTTCTTAGGCCAGGCGTCCGGGAAAATAGAGGAGCAAACATGTATCAGGAACCGCTGCCGGCGGAATACCAGAATCTCTCCGACGAGGAGATTTCTACGCGCATTCAGCGCGCCAAACAAGCTCTTGGACCCAAGGTCGTCATCCTGGGCCATCACTACCAGCGCGACAGCATCATCGAGCACGCCGATTTTCGCGGCGACAGCTACAAGCTGTGCCTCGATGCAAGTGCCCGCCCGGAGGCCGAGTTCATCGTCTTCTGCGGCGTCCACTTCATGGCGGAAAGCGCCGACATCCTGACGGATAAGCGCGTCATTCTCCCCAACCTCGCCGCCGGATGCAGCATGGCCGATATGGCCAACCTGTTCCAAGTAAAGGCCTGCTGGCGTCAGCTCGACGAGCTCGGCTGCGTACGCCCCGCCGCCGCGGGTGAGAAGGCCGGAATTCTGCCGATTACCTACATCAACTCCGCGGCGAACCTGAAAGGCTTCGTCGGCGAAAAAGGCGGGACAGTCTGTACGTCGACAAACGCTCCCGTCGCTGTCCAATGGGCATTGGAGCAAGCGAACAAGATCCTCTTCTTCCCGGATCAGCATCTGGGACGCAACACGGGTGTGAAGATGGGCTACAACCCGGACCGAGACATGGTCGTTTGGGATCCTTTCAAACCGCTCGGCGGCAATACCACAGAAGACATCCTACGGGCGACCTTCATCTTATGGAAGGGTCACTGCTCGGTCCACAAACGGTTCACCGTCGAGCAGATTGACAAGGCGAGGGCTGAACATCCGACGGTTCAAGTCATCGTCCACCCCGAATGCCCCCTCGAAGTCGTTGCCGCTTCAGACCTCTTCGGGTCCACGGAGATGATCCTTAAAACCGTAACGAACGCCCCCGCCGGCTCGGTTTGGGCCATCGGAACCGAGATCAACCTCGTCAAACGGCTCGCGAATGAGAATCCGGACAAGCTGATCTTCTGCTTGGACGCCCAGATCTGCCCCTGCTCCACGATGTACCGGATACATCCCAGCTTCCTGCTGTGGACGCTCGAAAATCTGGTTGCGGGGCGGGTGGTTAACGAGATCGAGGTGCCCGAGAAGACAAAGCAGTTCGCTCGGCTTGCGCTCGACCGGATGCTCGCGATGGGGAAGCCGAAAGACTGACTACTCCACGGCCTTGGCCGAGAACTCGGAATGAAGGGCCACCGCGCCCGTCATCAAGCCGGACACTCGGCCCGTGAGGCCGAAGCTGAACGATGCGCTCCCGTTTTGAACGGGTAACCGAATAACGGACGAGTCGGCGGCGGTCGATTCGAACGCCCCATTCACCCGGCATGTGTTCGATCGCGATCCAAGTCCGTTACTGAGGTAGACGCTCGGGGTCAACTGACTCTCGGAAAAGCGCGCAATCAGGGCCGAACTGATGCGAACGGAGACGTCTTTCGGCGCTGGTCCCGCTCCTTGCCAGACTAGAATGCCCTTAACCGTTCCGATTGACGTCACCGAGCAAAGCTTAGCCATGCTGCCATACCAGGCCGACCGTAACCAGTCGCAGCCATTCATGGCGCGGCTGCCGCGCTTGATGTCCCAAGGCACTGTTTCCGTCTTCGGAAATGCGGCCTCGTTGTCTTGGTAGGAGTCGTTCCCCGAATAGGTCAAAACATAAGACCAGTTCGACCTTTCCGCCTTGCGAAGCTCGGGCTTGATCTGGGCGGATGCACCGAAAGCGAGGGAAGCACAAGCAACGGCGAGGGTCAGTCGTAGAGGGGAGGTCACAAAAAAACGGACGAGCATGAAGCCCGTCCGTTTCGTTTAACCTGAGCAGTAAGCCTTACTTCTTCTGCTCTTCGCCGCCAGCGGCCTTCGTCTGTGCGTCGATTTCCGCAGCCTTGTCGACTGCGGCGCCTCCGCCACTGTCACCGCAACCCACGAGGACGCCGGCCGCGATAACGAGAACCATGAAGAGTGCGAGCTTCTTCATTACTGGTTCGTCAGACCCCACAGCGGGTAGTTGATCTTGATGTTCGGCGTTGCGCCCGGTCGGTAGGTACCGCTCGTCGCGCCGCAACCGGCACCGGCTGCGTTGGGAACGCCGTACTCGGCCGCCGTCGGGGTCTCAGCCAGGAACTTCGAAGCCGGATAGAACTTCGTGCTGCTGTCCGAGTGGCCAACGATGATACCGTTGCCGAAGGCGGTGCGAGCATCAGCCTGGTTGGTGATTTCGCTCATATTCCACGAAGCGGCCGAAGCGCAACCCGTGGTCTTCATGAGCCAACGGCCCCAGAACTCTCGAACGGCCATCGGATAGACGGTCTGGATCGGGAGCGGATCGTTGATCGCGTCGACGAGAACCGGCGAGAAGTTGATGGTCGGGTGAGCGAACTCGCTCAGGAGCATCGCCTTGGCGACGTCCGGAATCGAACTCTGCGTTCCGCCGAGCCAGCTGTTTCGGTGCGTACCGGGGGCGGTGGACGCACGGTTGTAGGTGTTCAAGGCACCGGTGAGGGCGAGGTTGATGGCGAAGCCACCCATGATCTCGCTGTCATTGGTCCACTGGCCGACATTGTCGAGCTTGGCCCGACCCGGGTGCTCGAAAATCTGAACGTTTTTGGTGTAGGGCATAACCCACTTCTGCCAAGCATAGTGATTCATGCGGTAGAAGTAGTTCGGACCGGTACAGCCATTGCCGGTGGCGGCGAAGGGCTGGGTGTTCAGCTTCGAGTTGAGAGCCGATTTGTCCTGACAGTCGTCGTTGCGGGGGTAAGTGTCGTCCGAATCGCCCATGTAAAGCAGGATCGAGGTGCCGATCTGCTTCTGGTTCGAAATGGCGGCAGCCTTCTTCGCAGCGGCCTTGGCCTGAGCGAAAACAGGGAAGAGAATCGCGGCGAGAATCGCGATGATGGCGATTACGACCAAGAGTTCAATAAGAGTAAATGCACGCTTCATATAAATGGACTTCTCCAGTTCCTAACTTCGCACAGCATCCTGCTTTGGCGACAACCTTCCAGGGAAGAGCTAGCGTTAAGAATTCTACCTCTGGGCATAAAGCAATTCTTATGCCTTGCGTTAAGTTTTAGTGAACATTCCAACGCCCCACCTTCGAGTCCCGGCAGTATTGCTGGGATTACAGAGAAATCGGCTCCGGGTTAAAATGAACCCATGCTTACCACCCTCCTCGCCCTTTCGGCCCTCCAGGTCAGCGGACTGAACAAGCCGGCCGAGTTCAAGCCCGTCGGTCCCAAGCTCGTGGTCGAAATGTCGAACGGAAAGTCGTTCACCATCACTACGAACAAGACTGAGGCTCCGATGACCGTCGCCCACATCGCCAACCTCGTCAAGCGAGGCTTCTATGATCGCCAGCGGATCCATCGAGTCGAGTTCTGGGTAACGCAGTGGGGCGCCCCCGCTTCGAAGACCAAGCCTATGACGGACGAGTCCGTGCTCGGGGGTGGATCAGGCAAAGACATCAAGTTCGAGAAATCCAAGTGGGACTTCCACCGCGGCGTGGTCGGCATCGCATCCTCCGGTCTCCAACTCGGCGGCGACTCCCAAATCTTCATTCTTAAGAAGGACACCTTCCGGCTCTACAGTTCCTATGCTGTGCTTGGGAAAGTGACCTCGGGCATGAATGTCGTCGATAAGATCAAGAAGGGTGATCGAATCCGCCGCATCCGCGTCGTTCAGTAGCCCACCATCCCTTGAGGGGCGCGGGTTGCGTTGTCCCTGCGTTCCTTGATCCGACACTCTGAACTCATCTCCCGCTAAAATAACCGGCATGGGGGCTGCGAATCCGGTGATGGCGTTCTTGACGTTCGTCGGCGAGATCGCCTTGCTCCTTTGGGATTC
>JBKJIP010000194.1:0-2501 GCA_046598515.1 Fimbriimonadaceae bacterium
CCACAACCGCACCCTGGAGAATCTGGAATCCCGCTCCGGCCGTGGCCCTTACCGGCGCATTGAAGGCAAATGCGAACGTCATCATCCCTAACGAAACTGAAGCTGGACTGCTCTTGAGAAAGCCCCAACTCGATCCCGAGGAAGCGGCCGGGCGACTTGTAACCGAGGGATTTGAGCACGTAATTATCACCGTCGGCAGGGAAGGCGTGATCTACGCGAATGCCAGTGGCAAGACCAAATTCTCCGCGCCAAACGTTACGGCTGTCGATACGACCGCCGCGGGCGACGTCTTCTGCGGTGCTCTCGCCGCGTTCCTGGCCGAGGGTTTCGAGATGACTGCCGCCATCAAACTCTCCATTCAGGCCGCCAGCATTTCTGTCACTCGCCCCGGCGCTCAAGCCTCTATTCCGAAACGAAGTGAAGTGTGCTCGCCAGAGTAGCAGTCATTTCCCCTAGAACCGTACGCCGAGCTCAATCCCCAACGTGCTGAAATCGAAGGAAGCGATCTTGGGCATGAGGCGATAGCGAGCCTCAACGTAGGCGTTTTTGGTGATTGAAGTCCCCAGGGCGAACGACATCCCATAGGTAAAGCCGCGCTGCTCTCGGCCTACCGATCGAACATTGACGTCTGCAAATCCAACGCCAAGGGAAATCTGACCGTAGGGAGCAAACGTCCGATAGCGAGTCGTGCCATCAACAACCTCAAACGGATCGACGAAGCCATACCGAAGGCCCGGACCAATGAGGAAGTGAAAAGCGCGGTTCCGCAATCCCCCGATTTGCTTGCTGGCCGAGAAGAAGCTAAAGTCCGGAACTACCTTGAGACCTTTTCGGTCGGAAGTCGGCCCGAAGCCAGGGGAGATATTGATGCCAACGTTCCCAAAGACCCCGCGCGTGCGCGATGAGAGCATCTGATCGAACCCGACATTGATGCCGTATTTGGGCGTGTAGGGCCTGTCCTGTCTTTCGTCGTCATTCAAACTTGGCCAAGAACTCTCCTGTGCAAAGGAACTGGAGCATAGAGCTCCATAGGCGAACAAGACGGACATTAAGGTTAAGTTTTTCATGATTAGAGGCAAGGCAAACTAAATGGTTCTGTAAAGATTATCGGACCGCAATCCCGGCCTTTCGCAGTTTGTTTCGGAGCCGGGCAAAATGACACGCGTCGCGAGTCTCCACGACAACGGTGACTTCCACCTTCGAAACATCCGCGCTGCCGAAGGCTCTTTCGTGGGTGATTTGCTGAACGCTCGCTCCCGTTTCCGCGACAATGTCGGTGAACATCGCCAAGCCTCCGGGTCGGTCGGAGATCGTCGCTTTGAACTGCGCCAGACGACCGCCCTGAACCAAGCCGAGTTCGATGACTCGTCCCAAAATACCCGGATCGATATTGCCTCCGCACAACAGCAAGACAACTTTCTTGCCCTTGAGCTCCGGCAGACGTCCGCCGTCAAGCGCGGCCAAGGGAACCGCGCCCGCGCCTTCGACGACGCCTTTCTCCATTTCCAACAACTGCAGGATCGCAAGCGCGATGCGTCCTTCATCGACCGTAACCACTTTGTCGACGACTTTGCGGGCTATCTCGAATGCTCGAGTTCCAACCGTCGGCACCGCGGGTGACGGCCAGGGTGAATTCCGGCGAGAAGACGGGAACATTCCGGATCTAACCTCGAACCCACAATAACGTCCACCAAAATCACGGCTTGCGGTCAGGTTCCCGAAGCGGCATAGTCAGTTTATGAGACTACGAACATTGATTTCAGGCATGGTGATCGCTCTGGGAGCGGTGGCAAGCGGCCAGATCTCGACGCTGACGGCGAAGTTGCACGTGGACAACGAGTTCGAGGCCTTTCTATCGACGAGCCCGACTGAACTGGGCACTCAGTTTGCTTCAGGGACTGACTGGCGTCAACTTGCTGTCGGGTCCATAGGTATTTCGTCCCCTGGAACCTACTGGCTTCATATCCGTGCTCGTGACGTGGGACTTCCAGGGATGATCATCGGTCAGTTTGAACTGACGGGAACGGCCGCGTTCAATAAGAGTGGATCGAGTCGCCTGACTACGAATATCTCCAATTTCACAGGATGGACGGGCTCCGGCCCAGGCGTAACCCCCGCAACCCTCGTCGACTCCGGTTTGAATGGGCAAGGAACATATGCGTGGGGCTTCTTTCCTGGTGCTGGCGCTGACTCGCACTTTATCTGGGGTAGAGACGCGCAAGGGGATTTAACGGGCCCAAACCGAGTTCTCTACATCTCGACTCAGATCGATGTCCACACCTACTACTTTGACCTCAACAAGGCGGAGGTCGCCGGTCAAAACACGGTGATGGGAATTGTCACGCTCGAGGTGCCGAGCACGAAGAGTACGTCGTTTACGATCACGTCCAGCAGTTCTCTCGTTACAGTTCCCCCGAAAGTGAGCGTGGCGGCCGGGCAACTTGTGCGGAACTTCATGATGACGGTCGCGCCCGTAACGAGTCCGGCCATGACGGTGATTT
>JBKJIP010000374.1:0-6530 GCA_046598515.1 Fimbriimonadaceae bacterium
CGTGTTCTACCATTCCTCGTAGCCGTGATGAACTTCACTTGAGTGCTCGCCGTCGCCGACGTTGTCGCGTTGAACGTATGCGAAGTCTTTCCATAGACGAAGGTCACGGACGTGGGCACGAACAGCGGCGCCCCACTAGATGTTAGATTCACCACGAACCCGTTCCCTGGCGTTCCGTTTGCAAAGATCGTGCAGGAGACGGGGTTGCCGCCTTTTACGGTGGTCGGGGCCGCCGTTATCGACGTGATGTCCGGCAGGAGAACGTTCAGATTCCGCGTTATCGAAACGCCATTCAACGTCGCTGTCACGCTTCGCGTGATCGGAACCGATGTCACCGTGGTCCCCACGCTGAAGGTGGCGGTCGTGGCACCATTCGGGACGGTAACGCTTGTTGGCGTGATCAGCGCGGCGCTGTTGTCGGAGAGAGTGACAACCTTGCCGGCCGTTGGGGCAAATGTGTTTAGCGTGACTGTGCCCGTCGCGCTGGTCCCGGAGATAACCCCGCTCGGACTCAAAGTGAAGTTGGTCAGAACGAAGGGGATGATCAGAACGTTCTTCGTCTTCTGAATCGCCCTAAGAGTGGCTGTGATTGTGCGCGTCACATTAGCGGAAACCTGCGCAGTGAAGACGCTGAAGTTCGCGCTCGACTGCCCCGCGGCGACAGTGACCGAGGCCGGCACCGTGAGTTCGGAGCCATTATCGCTCAACGTCACGGTTGATCCCGCCCCCACCGCCGGTCCCGTCAATGTGACGGTTCCCGTCACCGTGCGCCCACCGCCGATGGTGGTCTGAGATGTGGAAACGGAAGATAGCTCCGGCGGAGTCCCGATTGTGACGGTCAAATTTGCGGTCTTCACGTTCGGCCCTTGAGTCGCCGTGATGACAACGTTCTTAGTCGAGGCCACGACGCTCGTCGTCACGGTGAAGGTCTTGGTCGACGAGCCGCTCGTTACGGTCGCGCTCGCGGGAACAGTTGCCGCGGTCACATCTGAACTCGCAAGACTGACCACTGTATCTCCATTCGCAACGGTGGCGAGGGTGACGGTGCCCGTGGCATTGTTGCCGCCAACCACGCTCGCGGGTGCGACGGAAACCGAGGTCATGGGCGTGGTGACGAAGAAACTGAAGAACCCGGTTCGCCAATCGTTGTCTGCCCGGATGTTCATGTGAGCGCCCCAGAAACCGATGGAGTTGGAAGGGTCGACGCTTGTCGAGGAATAGTCACCCCAGCGGAAAACGTTATAGGTGTTTCCGGCACTGGCTTCTTGTCGCACGGGGGTTCCCATGGTTCCCGCGGCGGCCGCGGCCTTGCGGCCGGCGGTCATGATGTCCGCCGCGATCGTGCTGCTCGATCGGGTGAAGGTCACGGCTAGGTCACCGAGCCCATTCATGCCGATGGAGCCCATGTGCATGTCGGCTCCCGCTTGAGTGATGTTGCCCGACTGGTTCAGCGTTACCGCGTTCGTGGCCGTATTGACATCGAACAGATACCACCGGACGCCGCATCGGCCGGAAACGTTAATCGTGTGACCGATGGCCATTTTCCCTGTCTGATAAACCCCGTTGATGCCGCGACCATCGAGGGAGTCGAGGTTTCGGCTGTTGGTCGACTGCGCGGCGGATTCCGGCGGCGAATAGCTGGGTACGCTGACCGTCGTCGTCGTCTTGGTCGGGGTCGTCGTCACATTTTCGATGCGATGAATCTGGATCTGCGTCGAAGAACTGTTCGTGAACTCTGGGTTCAAAAAGTAAGATTTGCTCAAGTTCGGATCGAAGTTCTCGACCGCTTGAGGGCTCCACGTCTCGAAGACTTCATCCTTGATCACGAATGCGGCCTGATTCTGGGCGCCGCCATTCAGAACGCTAGATTTCTTGATCACGAAGAACGAGCATCCCGGGGCACCACCCGCGAAGAAGAAGCTGTTGCCGCCCATGAAGATGCCGTCTTTGTTGTAGCCGAGGCTGGCGTAGTCCAACCATGTCGGATTCCCGTTATAGAGGACAGTCGAGTCGACGCGATATTTGAACCAGGAGCCATTGGGATCGGCGTCATCGGACACGGCGAGCAGCATGTTTGAGCGATTGGCCGGACTGGAACCGTTGGAACCATCGAGACACATCACATACCAGCGATTGGAAATGTGATCGAATACCACCTTGGGATCGAACTGAAAATCAGTCTCCGCGGCGCTGCCAAAAAACGTCGCCAAATCTTGCGCGAACTGTTCTGTGCCGGTCTTGGAATAGAAAGCGAGACGGGTGTTCACGACAAAGACGACGTGACTTGGCCCAACCCCGGCGCAGGGATCGGGGGGATCGGAAGAGGGGTCTTCCGGGCCGCGGAAGTAAGCCTGCTTCTGGATGGAGGGAGGGCCGAGGATTGTTCCTGGGAGCAAACTGTTGGGCGGGGAGAGCGTCGGCGTTCCCGGTCGCAGCCACGGTTGCTCAAGGAGGCTCGGGTTCTCCGGGCGAGTCAGCCGCTTGACCAGTGTATGGTCGATCTGCGGAAGGAACTGGCGGGTGTCGACGACCCCATGGTTGTCGATTTCCACCGGCTGGCCAACGGAAACGCGCCCCTGGGCAATTCCAAGGGTGGCCCCGGCCAACATGATCAGGCTACAGAGTTTCTTCATCGCAGATGTCTCTATAGGTTACGACGTTTTTCGGGGATTCTGTCCATCACAGGTGCTGGGCAAAAACAAAACCCCCGCGAGAATCCTCGCGGGGGTCCGAACCGTTCAGGCGATTACTTGGTAATAACCACTGCGAAGGTTCGCGTTCGACCGTTTCGCGTGATCGTGATGATTCGCGTGCGGCCATTGTTCACCGGCGTGGTGTTGACGGTGAATGTCTTGGTCTTCTGGCTGTAAGGCACCGTAACCGTAGCGGGAACGATGACTTCCGGTCCGCTGGCCGAGCAGTTTACGACGAAGTTGCTTCCGGCGTTGCCGTTCAGCGTGATCGTCGCCGTTGCGCTCGTACCACCCTTGATCGTTTGCGGAGCAACCGTCAAGGAGGCGATGTCGGCGGTCAGGATCGTTAGGTTCCGCGTCATCTTCTGCGACTTGTAGGTCAGGCTAACCTGGCGCTGCAAGGTGACAGAGGTTGTGATGGTCGGAATCGCGAACGTTGCCGAAGTGGCTCCCTGCGGCACCGTGAAGGTGGCGGGGACTTCGATGACTTCGCTATTGTCGCTGAGGTTGACGGTGATGCCACCCTGTGGCGCTGGAGCGTTCAAGGTCACGGTACCCGTTGCGGCGTTTCCGCAGACGACACCGCTCGGGGCGATGGTGAAGGCGGCAACCTGGAAGGGAACGATCGTGACGCTCGCCGTGGCGGTGAGACCGGCACGCTCAGCGGTGATCTGGCGAACCACGGCCGCGTTCACCGCGTAGGTGATGACCGTGAAGTTCTGCTGCTGATATCCGGACGCGACAATCACGTTCGGGTTAACCGCAAGCTCGGGGCCATTGTCCGTCATGTGGACCACGACGCCGCCCAGGGGCGCCGGTCGGGTCAGGTGAACCGTACCGAGGGCACGGGCGCCACCGCCGATGACGTTCGGCGTGATAAACACGTCGTCCGGACCGACGTCTCGGGTGATCTGCAGAGTCGCGGTCTTGGTTACAGTTCGAAGCGTGGCCGAGATGGTCGACTGCTGATCGGTCTGAACCGGAGTTGTGTTGATCGCGAAGTTCGCGCTCAGTTGACCGGCCGGGATCGTCACACTGCCCGTGGTGGTTGCGTTCGGATTGCTGCTGGACGTGGTTACCGTCTGGGCTCCGCCACCGGCGAAGTCGATCGTTACCGTGCCCTGCGTCGAGAAGCCACCGACGACGGAAGCGTTCATCAGGGTGAGGTTCGTGAGAACCGGAACCTGCGTGGGCGTGATCGTGATATTGCCTTGGCTGACATTGTAGTAAATGTTGCCCGCGGCCTCGACGATGATTCGGCCCGTGGTCGTGCTGACCTGGGGAACGTTGATCTGCTGGCTGCCGTCATTCGGCGTATTGGCGAGGAGAAGAACCGCGCCGCCGGTGCCGTAATTCGTGCCGCCATTTTCGGAGAGATAGATGTTGACATTGGTCGCGGTGCCGCCACCGACGTTCCAAGTAACGGTCTGCTGCGAACCGCCATTCCAGGAGGTTGCGCCGCTCGGAGCGGTAACGGTGAAGGCCGCGCCCGCGATGTTCAGCTTCATCTCATCCTTGGCCGTGCCGCCGCCGCCGGGACGATTGTCGCGAACAGAGACTCGGAAGGTCAAGGTCTTGTCGGCCGTCATATAGGGCTCCCAAACGTCCGTGCCACCGGCAAGAACGGTCGCGAGCTTCGGCAGGAAGCGCGTGGGGGAAGTCGACGGGTTGAGCGAGCGATAGTGCGCGTTCGTGCCTTGATCGTACTGCTCCCAGCAGTAGGTGACGGGATCATTATTGGCGTCCGTCGCAACACCTGTCAGCTTGAACGGCGTGCTCTGCGGGATCGTGAAGTCGGCACCGGCATCCGCGGTCGGAATGCTATTGCCATTGCTGGCGGCGGTTCCACCGGAGGAAGCGTTGTTCCGCCAGTCCGTGATCTGCTGCAGGTTGTGAACATGGAAGTACGGATCGGAGTGCGGCTGAACGTTGTCCGAACCGCAGATTCCGGCGTAAGCCATGATCGTCGTTCCCGAGCCCGGCTCATAGTTGTGACCGGCTTCGCCGTTGCCTTGGCAGTTCGCGAAGGTGTGGCGGCCGCCCCACTGGTGACCCATTTCGTGAGCGACGAAGTCGATGTCGAAGTCGTCACCGATGGGAGTCGGAAGGCCGGTAACGCCCATCGCCTTGCGGCCGGAAATGCCGACCGAGTTGATGGAGGCTACGCCACCGCCGCCCGTGGAGAAAACGTGACCCATATCGTAGTTAGGGTCGCCAACCGAGGCATCGGTCTCGGCTTGGTTTTCGCCAAGCATCGTGAAGCCGTCATTGTTGGTGTATGGGTCCGTGTTGCCATCGGGCCAAGCCTTGATGTACATCAAGTTGTAACGGATAGCCGCATCGGTGTCATAAACCTGATTCATGCGGTTGACACTGGTGGTGATGCCGGCCTCAGCCTGGGTCACGCCACCGTAAAAAGCGGTGTACTCGCCCGTCGAGTTCATCGCGAGGCGGTACGTCTTCAGCGTATCTCCGCCGATCGCTTCCAAAGCACCGATGTTCCCCCAGCCGTTCGAGCTGAAAGCCCCAACGCGGCCGCCGAGCGTGGCACCGCTGTTATCCTGGGTTAAGCACTGGAAGTTGTTCTTGGGCATCCAGTTATCGCGGCGGTAAAAGGCCACGACGCTGTCTCGGTTGCCGAGCTTGGGCGGGTCGATAATGTACGATCCGTTGGGACCGGTGACGATGCCGTGGAAACCGTTAATGCTCCAGTCAAGTCGTCCCGACGCGTATTTGTCGTCGATGCCAAAAATCTTGTAGGTCTTGATTTGGACCCGCTTGGAGAGTTCGCTCGAAAGGATCGGGGATTCCGCGATCTTAAATCGGGCGAGGTGACCGTCCGGCGTGGGCAAGGAGATTACGGAGAATTTCTTGAAGCCGGGAGTCTCGAGGGGAGTGGAACCGAGGAACTGCGTCAGCTGCTCCTTGTCGATTCGGAATGTCTCGTAAGATTGCACCCAAGGGAGGGCGGGCAGATTAGCATCGGATACCGGGATAACGCTACGAGTAAATACCTCGTTGGCGGAAGCTCCCGTCACCGCGATACTGGCCAAAACAAAGAGCCAATTGCGCATAACAAGGCTATTTTAACGCTGTTTCCCACTGCCAGTGCAATAACGAGGCATGGGATTCGAATTCACCGTCAAAAAAGATGAATTTCATCTCGCCGGAAGGTTAGGCGATGAGTTTCACGGTTATCCCGTAAAATGAACTTATGGACCAGACGCAGCGCATCGACCCGAATCGAACGATCTTAGCGGGTCCTGGGTTCGATCCGCTGAAAACGCAGGCGATGGCGGCCGGTGGCATGGATCCCAATCGCACCGCAGCTATGAGCGGCATGCAGACTGGACCCTCCCTAACCGCTACCTTAACATCCAGCCGCGAAGCTACGATGGCGAATGGCCCTGCCCGCGAGCAGTTCCTGCTCGAACTTCTCGCCGGAGGAATGCCCGGACTCTCCGGGGGACGTACGCCCCTGAACCTCTGCTTGGTCATCGACCGCAGTGGCTCGATGGAAGGGATGCCCCTGGAATATGCCAAGCACGCCTGCAATCACGTGGTCGACCTGCTGTCGTCGAACGACGTTCTCAGCATCGTGACTTTTGAAGAGACGGTCGACTTGCTAATGGCCCCGCAGCGCGTGACGAATAAGGATCAGATACGACAAGGAATCGCCCAGATTCAGCCTGGAAACACGACCAATCTCCACGGCGGCATCTCGCTCGCCCTCCAGCAGGTGATGCAGATGGATGAGCCCGGACGGGCCACGCGCATCGTGGTTTTGAGCGATGGCGACCCCACCTCCGGCATCAAGGACTACACTTCTCTCGTTAA
>JBKJIP010000104.1:0-4518 GCA_046598515.1 Fimbriimonadaceae bacterium
GGCATCACGGCCGACCTCGAGGCGATGAAGGACGTCGGCATCGGGGGCGCGCAGATGTTCACCGTCGGCCAAGGGATTCCGAAAGGCCCCGTCGACTACATGAGCCCGCTATGGCGAGAGATGACCGCGTATGCGGTCAAAGAAGCCGGTCGCCTGGGCATCGAGCTCTGTCTCCATAACTGCGCGGGCTGGTCTAGCTCTGGCGGGCCTTGGATCAAGCCCGAATATGCGATGCAGGTGGTTGCTTGGTCTCAAACCGACGTCATCGGCGGATCGAAGATCGAGAGGCAGCTCGCTCCCATCAAAGCGCCCCAGGTGATGGCGAACGTGGATTACTCTCGGACGATCGTGGTCTATGCGATCCCGAAGGGCCTCGATCCCGCAAAAGATAGCTCCTTCCTCGGTCTCACCGGCGTGAACCGTCAGGATGGCCTCGAGCCCTCCGGCAAGCAGGGTCCTGGCCGAGATGCCTCCAAGTTCATCGACATCACCAGCAAGGTTGATGCTCAAGGAAAACTCACGTGGGATGCTCCCGCCGGCGACTGGACGATCCTGCGAATCGGCCACGTTCCCACCGGCAAAAACAACCATCCGGCTCCCCCCGAAGGCGACGGTTTGGAAGTCGACAAGATGAGCCGTGAAGCGATGGACCAGCACTGGCAGGGGATCATGGCCAAGGTGCTGGCGGACTCGGGGTCGCTAACCGGCAAGGTTTTGAACAACTCGCTGATCGACAGCTATGAGGTTGGCGGCCAGAACTGGACGCCGAAGATGCGCGAGGAGTTTATCAAGAGACGCGGATACGATCCGTTGCCGTATCTGCCCGTGATTTGTGGGATGGTCGTGGGGAGCCAGGACGAGACGGAAAGGTTCCTTTGGGACTGGCGGCGCACGATCGCCGATCTTTTCGCCGACAACTATTTTAGATATTTCGCCGAGCTCTGCCGGCGAAACGGGCTTCTCTTCTCGACGGAGCCTTACGGCAACGGAGGCTTCGACAATATCCAGGTCGGCGGCATCGCGGACATTCCGATGGGCGAATTCTGGGTTGGCGGCGGCACTCTGGAGACGACGAAGCTTGCTTCGTCGGTCGGTCATGTCTATGGCCGGCAGGTCATCGGGGCGGAAAGCTTTACCGCCGACGATGTCCGCGGGCGCTATCTGGAAGAGCCCTACGCGGCTAAGGCTCTGGGCGACTTGGTCTTCACCCACGGAATCAACCGGTACATCTTTCATCGCTACGCCCATCAGCCCTGGATGGATCTCAAGCCCGGCATGACCATGGGTCCCTGGGGAACTCATCTGGAACGAACCCAGACCTGGTGGACGGAGGCGAAGGAGTGGATGAAGTACGTCGCCCGCTGCCAGTACCTGCTGCAGTCGGGCAAGTTCGTGGGTGACGCGCTTTACTACACCGGCGAGTCCGCCCCCGTCGATCTGCCCTACGCGAGCAACCTGAAGCCGCGGCTTCCCGCGGGTTATGACTACGACGGATGCGACACGGAAGTGGTCATGAACCGGTTGTCCGTCAAGAACGGGCGCCTTTTCTTGCCAAACGGCGCTTCCTACGCGGTCATGTTCCTGCCCAACACTAAGCAGATGACCGTCCGGGTAACGCGGAAAATCCGCGATCTGGTTGCGGCAGGCGCCACCATTTATGGTCCCCGACCGGAGCGCTCACCGAGCTTGGCCGATGGGCGCAAGGGAGATCAGGAGATCGCGGCAATTGCAGAGCAGGTCTGGGGATCGAAGACATTCGGCAAGGGCCGAGTGGTCAACGGGATCCCGACCAAAGAGCTGATGGCGATGGTGAAGGTAAAGCCGGACTTCGAGTTCCGAAGTCTGTCCGGCGGCGCGAAAATGGCGACGATTCATCGCCGCATCGGGGCGACGGATGCCTACTTCGTGTCCAATCAGAACTACCGCACCGCGAACGTGGAGTGCACGTTCCGGGTGGAAGGCAAAGGCGTCGAGTTGTGGCACCCGGACTCGGGAGTTGTCGAGAAGGCTCCGGTCTATCGATACGAGGGCGGTCGGACCGTCGTCACCCTCCAACTCGGACCGGCGGAATCGGTTTTCGTCATGTTCCGAGGCGCGGCCCGAAAACCCTTGGCGACCACTTTCCGCTCGGGAACCCTCGGCCCCGTGGCCAAGCCGCCTACGATCTTGATCCAGCAGGCACGTTACGAAACAGCGGACGGCCGAGGCGCGGATGTGACCCAGCAGGTCCGTGATCTCATCTCTCACGGCGACACTGAAATCGCGGCGACGAACTCCAACTTCGGCGATCCCGTCGTTAATGTGGTCAAGCACCTAACGATTACCTACACGCTTAACGGCAAGCCGTTCAAGCGCACGGTAGCTGAGAATGAGACCATCGTTCTCCAAGAGGTTTTCAGCGGCCCGGTGTCGCTTCCGGACTACGATTTAAGAGTCGACGGCCCGAATCTAAGGTTCACAAGTTGGAAGGGTGGATCGTATGTCGGCAAGGCGGCGGGCGGAAAGATCCTGACTGTAAAGAGTCCCGCGCCGCAAGTGACCGATCTAAGCACGGGCTGGACAGTCGCCTTCGCCCCCGGTTGGGGTGCTCCCGCCTCCATCAAGATGGACAAACTCTCCTCGTGGAGCGAGCACGCCGATTCAGGGGTGAAGTACTTCTCGGGTTCAGCGATTTACCGCAAGACCTTTGACGTTCCCGCCATGTCGCCGGGAACGACCCGCCTTTATCTTGGCAAAGTCAAGAACTTCGCGACGGTTAAAGTCAACGGCGTCGCCTATCCCGCTCTCTGGAAGGAGCCTTTCATGGTCGACGTCACGAAAGCTCTGAAGAAGGGTTCGAACACGATCGAGGTCAAAGTGACGAATCTATGGGTGAACCGGTTGATCGGCGACGAGCAACTGACGCCGGACGTCGAATGGAATGGCGTCCAACTGAAGCAGTGGCCGGACTGGTTTGCGAATCGCGAAGCGCGTCCAAAGACGGGTCGGTACACGTTCACGACGTGGAAGTTCTGGAACAAAGACTCTCCCCTTCTGGAATCCGGGCTGCTGGGACCGGTTGTGCTGAAGAAGGCGAAGTCGATAAGCATTCCCTCCCCTCGTAAGGGAGATGCTGTCTTTACTTGTCAAGGGTGTTCGGTGTTTTTTGGCTCGTCTGAGGCGTGAGGGATTGTCCCTCAACCTGAGCCACCTCAAGCTGGGGTGAGTTTGCTAGCTGTGTTTCCAATGCCGGTGGCTCAGGTCGAGGGAATCTGGATCCTCAAGCCTCAGCCAATCCAAAAAACACCAGGGTTATGCGGGTCTCATTTGGCGAGATCCCAGTTGACTCGTTTGTGGTAGTTCAATCCAGTAGGTTCTCGTCCCTCTTCGAGCGCTTTGAGGACACCGTAGCACCGTCTGAGCAGCTTGCTCTTGCATGCGGTGATGGCGGCGGCTTTGGAAAGTCCTCGGTCCTGTAGGCGCTTGCGGAACTCGGCCATTGAGGGATCGTAAATGCTCGCCGTAACGGCGGGCATGTGGAACTGTCCCCGAAGAGCTGGTTCCCCGCATCGACTTACGCGGGATCTTTTGGAGGTCTTACCGGATTGGTTGAGGACCGGATACATCCCGCAGAATCCACACACTTCTGAGGACGAAGCGTAGTTGCATGAATCGCCGACATAGGCTAAGTAGCGAACCGCGGACAGTTCGGCCATCCCGTTCAAAAGGGCCAGCGTTCGAACCTGAAGTTTCACCTTGGGGCTCGACTGGACATGCTCACGCAGCAGACCCCAAGTGTACAGGCGCTGCTGCCCAAAGCACTCCAAGGTCGACTGGATCGAACTCTTGATGCATGGCGGCAAGTAGGGATTCTCAAGACGATTTCTCTCCATGTTCGTCAGACCGTCCAGATCCGAGATCCGGCGAACGAGGAGTAGCAGCTGCTGAGCGTAAGGGTCCGTAAGCCTCCATGGCCGAGGCGTCATTCGCCGGCAGTACTCGGCGATGACAAGTGCATCGGCCTTGTCCGTCTTGTTGAAGGAACCCAGCGATTGACCGAAGTTCTTGATGCGGCGAGGGTTCACCACGCTAACGGCTTGGCACCATTCCAACAGCGAGGTGGCAGGGCCATAGCTGTAGGATCCCGTGCTCTCCATGCAGGCGTGTACCGGTCCGTCGAAATGCTTGCGCGTCCATTTCTTAAGTTGCTCAAAGCCCAACGAGTTGTTTGCGAACGAGTTGGACACAGAGCGAGTTTCCGTGAGAAGCCGAACGTCGAGGCGAGCCTTCGAAACGTCGATTCCCAGATATGCGAGGTTCATGTGAGTTCTCCTTAGGGAGCCCCCTGGACCTCCGCCTTGCGAATACGGCTACAATTCCAGCGCCTTTGCGAAGCACTGGACAACCTAGATGCTGTCCGAGAAACCAGGGGAGCCCGACTCACGCTATCTCCCCAACGAGGACGGACCTCAAGGGCTGTGACGCGTACCATACAGTCGGGCTTTCCCTGAATGTAAGGATACAAGGGCTGTGAGCCTC
>JBKJIP010000133.1:0-11196 GCA_046598515.1 Fimbriimonadaceae bacterium
AGGAAAGGTGCGCGAACGTGAACGACGTCTTCCGTGAAGTTCCAGACATGAGCACCGGCTATTTGGCCGAGGGCTCTTAGCAGTCCAGGAGTCACGATCGCCTCGCCTAGTAAAACCATACTCCAGTTCTGAAATCGTTCGTGATCGTTGCGGAACTGCTTGAACACGAAACTCGGCAACCCGGTTTGCGTGTACTCGCCAAGAACCACACCCTCGTCCGGAATCGCGAAATAGCTTGGTTCCAGCCGGGTGCCACCGATGGTGGCCTGATCAGGAAGCGCTTCGCAAAGCGGATGCCGCCGGTTGAGAATCGTTGTTCCCGTTCGGCTGTGGAACGGCTGCGGCTTCAGGGCGATACCCGTCACTTCGCGCGCTCTTTCCAGCGACTCGCGGCCGCTGTCGAAGAGTCCCGCTGAGTAAAGCCAGAAGAGCACCTTGTCGTCCTTCTGAAGACGCTGCTTGATGGCGGCGCGGAGCTCGGGGCGGATGTCCCAAGCATTCAAGAAGACGTAGAGTTTGCTCTCCGGGAAGTTCTCGCGATGCTGGAGGTCGCTCAGCAGATAGAAGCCCGCGCTCATGCCCGCTCGCATCACGGACTCACGAACGTTTTGAACCAGCAAAGAGAAACCGTGCTGATCGACCAGATAGGCCAATGATCGCTCATCGATAAAGACGGCGACGTCCGGCTCAACTGTCGGGCAACTCATACGGCGAATCAGTGCATCGCGCACGCGACCTGCTCTCTCCCAGGTGCTCGGCGTTTTCAGCCAGCCGTTGCCCCAGAGGTCCATCCAGCAGACGCCAGAGTTGTGGGCCAGCGCAGCTCCGACACCTCGCCAATGAACGCTGTCGAGCGCCTGCGGAGTCTTAAGCGTGGGATTAAAGTCGTCCGGCTCGAAACCGGCTCCGATCGAGGTCTTGAAGTCCTCTTCGCTGAGATAAAGCTTGCCGTTGAGCGCAAAGCTGTCGATCGGTCCCGGGAAGGAGGCTGATCCACCCGGCTCGCGATTGCGGTAGCTGGGCGGTCCCGCCACGAAATCGATCTCGGGCGTTCGCAAGAGCTTGCCGAGCGAAAGGTGACCGCTCGCCGGATGGCTCCACTCGAAGGTGTAGCCATAGGAGACTCCGATCAGGAAGTAGCCTTCGGAACCTTCCTTTGCGGCATAGGCGAGTTCGCCGATGCGCTCGACCGTTTGGTCGCTCAGGAAGAGGTGGTAGTCCACCCATGATCGCTCTTTGCGATTCGCGCGGACGAACTTGCCCGTCTTGCCCGCCTGGGTGTAATCCGGAATCGGAAGATCCTCGAACCGAGCGGCTCCATCGAACCAGGAAGCGCGAAGGGCGACGATATCACCGAAGTAGCGCATTCGTGCCCAGTCTTGGAACTTGGCGCGAGCCGCCCGGGACGTATCGTAGCCGGCGTCTTGGGCATTGAACCACTCGCCGCGATCGAGGTGAAGGCCAAGAATGTTTTCCGCCATCGGCACCTTGCGGAGCTGAGCGGAGAAGTCGGCGAGGCTGTCCCGCGCCACATCCCAGAAAGCATCATCGCAGACACTCGGATCGGCAAGTTGTCCGGTGGCATCTTGATAACGGGCGTTCGGATACTTGTCTTGCCATCCGCTTGGCGCGATGAACACGAGGCGGAAAAGAACCTGCGCTTCGGGATCGACTTCGACGGTCTTCTTCAGAAGATAGGCGGCGACGGAAACGGTCGCGTCCACGCTCTGGGGATCGACGTCGAATTCGATGATGTGCGAGTGGAGATGAATGCCGGCTTCGCCCGCCATCCGCATTTCGTTGAGAACGATCTCGGCCCGTGCCTCATCCCGAGCTCCGCCAAAGAAGGCGATCGGCGGATAGACGCGGTGATTACGGACAAGCGTGGGGATCCCGTCGCGAAGCACGATCTGCGGCGCGTCGTCGGGAATCGGAATCAGAGGCTTGACCGGCTTTTGAGGGATAACTGGAGCTTCGATCTTGGGCGGTGCCGCGATCGGGGTTTCCTTATCGCGGCTACGGAAGACGACCGGCAGGTCATCGTCCAGCGGCTCATCCGTTACAGCAACCGGTGTTTCAACTCGGTCGCGGTCACGGCGATTTCGGCCTCGTTCTCGACCTCTTCGCTCGCGCGGCGCGGCCTGGGGCTCATCGGATTTCGCTTCTTCGACGGGTGCCTTGGCTCGCGGAGCCGGCTTCGCGCGGCCCTCGGCTTTGCGCCAAATGATATCGCCGATCCGGTACTCCTCAAGGAGCCCGACCAAGAACGGATCGTCTTCATGGACGACATCTTCGGCCGGAGCCGGACGTCGACCGCGGGGAGCTTCCTTGGCCGGTGCGGGCTTGGATTCCTGTCGCGCCGGGCGTCTTTCTGGGCGTCTTTCGGAACGTCCAGAAGTGCGGCCCTCGGGTTTGCGGAAGTGAATCTCGAACGGATACGACTCTTCTTCCTCGGACGGCACTTCCGGTTTAGGAGCCGGTTTGGTAACCGCCTTGGATCGACCGCGACCGCCGCGAGCAGGCTTCGCTTCGGGTTCTGGGGCCGGAGTGGGAGCGGGAGCTTCCACAGCTTTGCCACGGGCGGGCCGGCGCAGCTTGGGCGCGGGCTCCTCCTGCAGAGCGGTGACCTTCTCGATAATTTCCGCTTCGACGGGCGCGGCAACGGATTCCGATGCCTTCTTTCGAGCGCCACCGCGAGTCACCGCTTTTGTGACAGCATCGACAGCTTTCGCCACGGCCTTTTGGGCGCGGCTCTTAGGAGCAACTTCCACGACCGGCTCCGATGCCTTCTTGGTCGCTTTCTTCTTCGTTTCGGTCGTGGCCTCGGGGGCAGTGGTCTCGATGGGTTCTAACTTCTTTCGTTGACGCATGGGGTTCGCGTAGCCTCGCGTGCCCAAGCAAGCAGCTCTTCCGGTGAGCGGACGATCAAATCGGGAGATTCTGCCGCAAGGGCGGATTCTAGGCCCGTGCCATAGGTCACCGCGATAGTCGCGATGCCTGCTTGGCGGGCGCATTGCATATCAAAAACGGAGTCGCCGATATAGACGGCTTCCTCAGGCTCGACCCCAAGGCGCTCGCAAGCGAGATACGCGCATTCGGGATTCGGCTTGGGCATCAGGACGTCAGACGAACAAATCGCCGCATCGAGATGGGCCGTAAAGGGAAATCCGGCGTGGAGATGCTCCAGTTCGAGGGCATTGCGGCTCGTCACGGCCGCAACCTTGAATCCCGATTCTTTGAAGTGAATCAGGGCATCGATGGAGCTTGGGAAGCCTCGCGTCGAAGCGCCGTGTACGACGTAGCGCTCGATCGTGTAGGCAATGATTTCCTGAAGGAGATCCGAGGTCGGCTCTTGAAGCTGATAGAGCCGCATTTGGTCGGTCAGCGGCATGCCGATCGTAGATTTTAGGATGTCGGCCGAGGGCCGATGGCCGGCGTACCGCTCATAAGCGTCGCCAAGGCCGTTCACGATGGTCTCCGTGGAATCGACAAGGGTGCCGTCCACATCAAAAAGAATGGCACGCTTCCCGTCCAGGGAGACACCTCGGAACACAGTTGTAATTATGGCAGATTTCCCGCCCCAGCGAACTTAAACCGTTCATGTTGCTATGAGTTCCTCGACCTTGCCCTGACCTGCTCAGGATGCCAGGGACAGAGTTGACTCAACCGTAGAAAAAACTCGACCCTGTCAGCAACAACTAAAGTTGGACGGCTAGGCATCGAGATTCTTGTACTTTCCGTTGGGCATCGAATCGCAAATGAGTTCAAACTGCTCAATCACTTCCCTGTAATCCTCCACGGCTTTAGGATGTTTAGCCGTGTAGGCGACGCTCAATTCAAGCCCCCGAAGACTGGTTTGATGAATCATGTTGGAGTCCTTGGTGAATAAGACGTCGAACTTCAAATCGGCCTTTGCGACAAGTTCTCCGTTTCTCGTACCGAGCCAGCCGACATCCTTCACGTGAAGGACATCATGCTTGCGGTCAAAGAATTGTTTGCACCGAGGGTCGACGCACTCATCCAACAGGATTCTCAATCTTAAGCCGCCGATGCCCGCATTTGATCAAGGAGATCGGCGGAATGGTCTAGGACAGCGATCACCTTTTCTCGACTCACCCAATCGAACGCACTCAGGAAATAATCGATCGATTGCCCACCCTCGAGATAGTCGAACAAGTTTCGGACGGGAACGCGTGTTCCTCTAAAGCAAAGAGTGCCGCCCAGAATTTCAGGATCACTTGCGACAGCTTCTTGGATTTTCATCACGCTTAGCCTCCACTTGGAGAATCGTCAACTGACCTTCAGGATTATATCTCGCTTGAGCCGGTCGTCAATGTTGAAAGACGCAAAGCAAGCTTCAAGCGTTTCCTTCTCTCTGTCTCCACTGGGCGCGGGATGGGAAACCTAGGATGCCACAGCGCTGCGGCATCCTAGGGATGTTCAAGTGAAAGGCTACTCCACCTTCGCAAGCTCAGCTTTGAGAATATTGATCGCATCGATATTCTCCGGATCCACCCGGTTGAGCGCGGCGAGGTAGATCGAAACGAAGTCACCGTAGAATGCTAGCGAAAGTAGGCGCGTGAGGAGGTCATCTCCGCGGGCCGAGACCTCGGTCGACGGCGTGCCGATCAGCTCGCGCGTCACCCGATCACGGGCCGCCATCTTGGCCGATTCTTGCCCATCGCGAAGGACGATCAGGTGCCATATTGCCGTCTGCAGCGAAGCCTTCGTCCAGCCCAGAACCTCGTTGTGGTTCAGCTCGGGATAGATGTTCGCGAACGCCATGTTCTTGGAGTTCTCGTTGATCTGACCTTTCCAGCGATTGGCGACCACGCCAGGGCCGGCGCCTAATCCGTAGATATTCGCAACCTTGCCTTCAAGCGTCTGGGCCAACTGCTTCGTCGGGTTGGAATCGATTCCGACTTCCACACGGTAATCGGCGACGCAGCGGTCGAGCTCCGCGAAAGCGCGCTCGTAGTTCTGGGCGGGCAGCATGCCCATTGTTTCCAGCAAGTAGATGCCCGGAATCAGCATGTAACCCAGTGCCGTTCTTGGCGGTTGACCGGCGTTGATTTGAATCACCGGATAGCCGTCTTCACGAGCCATTTCGGCCAGCTTTCCACCCGAAGTGACAGCGGCAATGCTCGCACCCCGACTTCTGGCATCAGCGTAGGCACTGAGGGTCTCCTCGGTGTTGCCGGAATAGCTTGAGCAGATAACCAGGCTGTTCTTACCGGCGTATTTCGGCAGGGTGTAATCCCGGTTCACCAGGAAAGGCACGCTTCCCTGGGCATCGACCAAGCACCGCATGAAGTCGCCGCCGGCGGCGGAGCCGCCGAGACCGGTCAGGACGATGTTGTCGGGCTTGAAATCCGCGAAGAAGACATCGGTTTGCCGAGCGATTTTATGCGCGCGGCGGCACTGGTCCGGAAAATCCAGAGCCAGCCGATAAATTCCCTTGGGATCGAGTTCAGTTACGAAATTGGCGTCGTCGAGTTGATGGTGCATTATTCGTCGGCGAACGGATCGTATTCGTCTTCCGCCGGAGCCGGTCCACCGACCGGAGCGCCGCCGCCTGTGCTCGCACCACCGCCGCCACTTGCGTAGCCGCCGCCTGTATTTCCGCCGCCGCCACTTCCGCCCGCATCGTCACGCGGCCGGTCCAGGCCCTGGACGTTGTCGGCTACGATCTCGAAGATCTCGCGGTTGGTGCCGTCGTTCGCAGTGTATTTGCGCTGCTCGATGCGACCGTCGATTGCGACGAGTCGACCCTTGTTCAAATAGTTAGATACGTATTCCGCCGTCTGTCCCCACGCTTTCACGCGGAAGAAATCAGCATCGGGGCCGCCGTCCTGCGGCTTCATCCGCTTATTGACGGCGATCGAGAACTCGACGACGTTTTTGCCCGTCGTCGTCGTTCGCATTTCGGGATCACGGGTCAGCCGACCCACGAGGACAACGCGATTAATCATGGTTCCGTGGCTAGTTTAGTCTTCTTTGGAGAAGATTCGGTGACGAATAATATCGTCGTTGATGCCCATGAGACGATCAATCTCCTGGGGTGCTTTTGGGCCGCACTCGAATTCAAAGAGCACGTAGTTGCCCTCTTTGTGGCCATTGATCTCGTAGGCGAGCTTGCGCTTCTCCCACTTTCCGGCGGCCTGACAGCTGCCGCCTTGCTCCTCAATGACGCCCTTAAATCGGTCGGCAAGTTTTTGTACATCCGCATCACCCAACTCGGGGCGTGCGATCACCATCGCTTCATACTTTCGCATTGCTTATTTACTGATCCTCCCTCTGGTCATTCCGGCTCCGACTCAAAGTTGATCGGGGCAGAGAGACGCATAGGATACCTCAACCGGTCCGGGTGTCCCGCTGGTTCCGTCGTCATAATCTAGCATGACCTCAGCCGCCCTCGGCGCCGCGATCGCCTTAAGCTTCACTTCCTTCGGTTCGGCTCCCAAGCCAGAGGGCTTCCTCGCGGAACCCGCCTCGGGCAAAGGACCCGGCGTGCTCGTGCTCCACGCCTGGTGGGGGCTCAATTCAGATATCAAGGCTATTTGCAAGCGGCTTGCCAGCTCGGGATTCGTCGCCTTCGCTCCGGATCTCTTCCATGGAAAGACGGCCACGACCCAAGATGAGGCGAGAGCGCTAACCAAAGAGCATCAACCTAAGGAAACGGAAATCAACGTCCAAATCAGCGAAGCCTCCAAGTTTCTCGCCGACCGATCGACCAAGAAGGAGATCGCTGTGCTCGGCCTCTCTTTCGGCGCCTACTTCGCGCTCGAGTTCTCAAATGCCGAACCGGCGCGGGTCAAGTCGGTTGTCATTTTTTATGGCACCGGCCCCGAAGATTTCGCCAAGTCGAAGGCCTCCTACCTCGGGCACTTCGCCGAGAAGGATGATTTCGAACCCAAGGAGGGAGTCGATAATCTGGCCAAGCTCTTGCATGACGCTGGCCGCCCGGCAACCATACACACTTATCCGGCCGCGGGCCACTGGTTCTTCGAACCGAGCGTGAAGTCCGCTTACGACAAAAAAGCCGCTGACCTCGCCTGGAAACGCACACTCGAATTCTTGAAGAAGAACTAGGACAAAGATTCAGCGCGGGTGAGCGTTCGGGCGACCCCCACCCAGTGGGCTTCGAGCCGGTCGGCTATTCTCTTCGCATCCTCTTCGTCGATGGCGCGACCGATCACGGCCGAACCTGAGCCGGTCAAAACCGCTCGATCGCAACCTAAAACCTGCAGCCGCTCGATAAGTTCGAGACACTCGCACAGAGCGACCCGCTCGAAATCGTTGTGCCAGACATCCCCTTCTGGAAACTCGAGGAACGGAAAGGTCTTCTCGTCCAGCGCCCGATAGGCCGGGCCGCTCGCCATGCCCACTTCGGGCTTCGCCAAAACGAGCCACTGCGGCTCCGTGTCTGGCAACGGACTCAAGAGTTCCCCATAGTGCTCGCCACGTGCCCGACCGCCGATCAGAAAAAATGGCGTGTCCATGCCGATGGCGACCGCCACGTCTTGAAGCATCGGTTTCTCCATCGGGGCGGGCAGAAACTTGTTGATGACCCGAAGCAAACCGGCCGCGTCGGAGCTTCCGCCCCCCATCCCCGCCTCGCTCGGAATCTTCTTCGTAAGCTCGATCCTCAAGGGCCGGTGGACCACAAACTCGGAAACCAAACGCAGGGCTTTGGTGACCGTGTTCTCCGCCGGCACGTCCGGCGAATCGCAAAAGAATCCGGGCTCGCCTTCATCATCGAGGGTCAACTCATCAAAGAGCCCAACCGCCTGCAGGATGGTTCGGATCGGGTGGTAGCAACGGTCATCGGGGCGGCCGACGGCGAGAAAAGTGTTGACTTTCGCCGGGCACCGGACGGTGACCCTCATTCCTGGATGACTTCCTCATGCCGCTTGACCAAGTTCGGATCAAAGGGCGGGGGCATCGCGGCAATGGTGCGCGGATACTGAGTGAAGTCCAGCTCGTCGAGCGCCTGATCGATGGCGGCGAGTTGCAATCTGGCCTCCGTTAGAGCGGTCAGGAACTCGTGACTAGAAAGCTCGGCTTGCCGGCCGACCAACCGGTGCCCGATCATCTTCATGCGAAGACTGTCCAGCGTCGTCATGAAAACGGCGGCCTGGGCCTCCGCGCGTTGAACCCCGGCCATCACGCCACCATAGAACTGCCGATACTCGGCAATATTCTTGTCGGCGATTCGATAAAGCTCCCGGGCCTGGGCATCGCCGGAAAGCGACTGCCATGCGGGCGGGGCGGCAAGTATCCCCTTTTCGGTTTCGAGCACGTCGTGCGAAATCAGATCGGCCCGGCGTAGAGCGATGTGGAGAGAATCGCCGACCATCTGGATCGTCTTGGGCATCTCCTGAAGATCGGCCACCTGGTCGCGCCGCATCTTCTGGATCACCTCGTCAAACCGTTTCAAACGATCTTCGCAGGCGGTCCACAGAGACTTGAAGCGACCGTGAAGCCATCGCTTGGCGACCGAATCCGTGTAGCTTCGATAAACGTGGTTCAACGCCGCTCCGGCAAGGATGATGATGCCGGGAATAACGCTGACTTGCCAGAAAAGCCATCCGCCGAATGTGACTAGGAGGGCACTCGCCACAAAGCGACCGGGGCGCATGAGCTCCCGGGTAAACAGCTTCTGATCGTGGCGGCGAATATCGTCCAACTGGGACCTATTGTACAGACTCAGCGCCGCCCTGGTTGCGTTCGTTCCAGGATCGGGTCGCATTGCCTATAAAGTCAGGACCAATCCCGGCGCTCAGAACGGAGGTTCGCCGTCAGAGCGTAGAATCTAGTAGCCCTTGCCCTTTCGATCCTTCTCCCCTGTCGACCGCTTTCGGCGAACATCCTTCGCGACGAACTTTCAGCGGGCTTTTCGGCACCGAGATTTCCGCCTCCTTTGGATCGGGGCATTCCTCTCCTTCACGGGAAGCTGGGTTCAAAACATTGCCCAGGGTTGGCTCGTTTTCGATATCACCCACTCCGAGACCGCCCTCGGGCTGGTCTCCTTCTTCGGAATGGCCCCCGTTTCGATCCTGGGACCATTCGCGGGCACCTTTGCAGATACGCTCGACCGGCGAAAACTCCTCATTGTCTGCCAGTCGATTTTCGGTGTCTCCGCCCTTGTCCTCGCCGCCGCTATTCAGTTCGACTTTGTTTCGATGCCCCTCATTTACGCGGTGGCATTGACAAACGGCATCGTTGGCGCCTTTGAAATGCCCGCCCGGCAGTCGGTCATCTCCCGCGTCGTCCCTCCCGAAGACCTGCCCTCCGCGGTGCCGATCAACGCGATGACGTTCAACTTCGCCCGCGTAGCTGGTCCCGCCATCGGAGGAATCCTGCTTCAACAGTTCGGCGCTCAGAGTTGCTACATGGTCAACGGACTGAGCTACATCTTCCTAATCTTCTCCGCGCTCGCGATTAAAACCGATCTTCGTGCTGTATCGCGCGAGCCCCAGCCGATCGGCGACCTGCTTTTCGAAGGCATGCGGTTCACTTTTCGAGACGCCCGCCTAAAGACGCTCTTCATCATGGAGAGCATCGTGAGCGCCTTTGGGCTGGTCTACCTCTCGCAAATGCCCGCTTTCACGCAGGAAGTTCTGCGCATGGATGAAGCCGGCTTGGGCTTCTCGATGACCATGGTCGGCGTGGGCGCGATCGTAGGGCTCGTCTTCACGATCGCAAGGGCCAACAGCCGGCACAAGGGCACCATTGTGCTTGCGGCCATGTTCTGTATGGCTTTCGCCCTTTTCGGGATGGCTTTCCTTCGCGGCCCCCTAATCTTCCTGTTCTTCGCGATCGCGGGCGGCTGCGCGATGATTCAGTTCAACACCACCAACGCGCTGTTCCAGACCCTATCACCGCCAAGGCTTCGAGGAAGAGTTATCGCGATGCACGTCTGGGCCCTTGCGGGAATGGGACCGTTCGGTGCGCTTCTTTTTGCTTGGATTGCCCAACAGACCAAGACATCGGATTACACGATGCCGGGCACGCCTCGGGTCTTGTATCACTGGTTTACGACCCAAACTAAGCTGGTTCCGGATGCCGGTGTTCTCCAGGGAATCCCATTAATTCTCGTTCTCGGGTCGGTAATTATCTTGGCCGTCGCCTGTTGGGGCTATGCTGTTCGAGATCGGTTGAGAGATTTGACGCCCGTTCACGCGTAGAATAGTCGCTCATGCGGCGCCTCAGCCTTTTTCTTGCCCTCGTCCCCGTTCTTGCCCCCGCCCAAGGAAATCCTTTCCGTCCACCGGCGGCGAAGATTCAGGTCGCGCCGAAAAGCGTGGTCGATCTGCAGCATTACAGGATCGTTCTCGACATCGATTATCCCGGGCGAACGATTCGCGGGACGACCTACAACACGGTCGCACCCCTGACTGAAGGTCTGACCGAAATCAGGCTCCACGCCGGCGAACGGGTGACGGTCGAAAAGGTGAGCCTCGGCGACACGCCCGCTGTTTTCACCCGCCAGGGGTCCGACATACTGATCACCACTTCGGCCCTTCCCAAAGGCAAATCCGTAGTCGTGCGCATCGACTACAACGTCTCCAAAGGCGGCGCCCGCGATGGGTGGCACTGGATCGAGCCGAACGGCTACGATTCGAAGCACGTCGGATTCTGGACCCAAGGCGAAACCGGATTCAATCGGGAATGGGCTCCAACGTGGGATTATCCAAATGACTTCGCGACTTCCGAGTCGATCGTTACCGTTGACCGCGACTGGTCGGTGGTCGGGAACGGCGCGCTGGTTTCGGACAAGGTCGATGGCAACCGCCGGACTTGGCATTGGAAGATGGATCAGCCTCATGCGACTTATCTGGCAAGTCTGGTTGGCGGTCCCCTCGATATCAAGAAGGACAAATGGCAAGGCGTCGACCTCTGGTACGTCACGCCCGCCGGCAAAGGCAAGCTGATCGAGGCCTCGTATGGCGACACGAAGGACATGATGGACTTCTTCTCCAAGCAGATCGGCGTCAAGTATCCGTGGCCCAAGTACGCCCAGAATGCGATGATCGACTTTGGAGGCGGCATGGAAAATGTCAGCGCTACGACCCTCGGGGCGGATTCGCTGACGAGTGGCCGCGACTCCTATCGGGCTATGTCCAGCCTAAACTCGCACGAACTGGCTCACCAGTGGTTTGGTGACCTGGTCACCTGCAAAGATTGGGGCCA
>JBKJIP010000353.1:0-2977 GCA_046598515.1 Fimbriimonadaceae bacterium
GCTCGTCGCAGTTGGCGCGGTCGGATTCATGATCTACCGTTCCCTGCCCAAGCCTCTTCCGCCCGTCGCCATCCCGACTTCGCCACGGCTGGCAGAGAGCGAGGGAGACGTGAAGAAGCTCCAGACTGTCGTGCTGTCGAACGCCTTTTGGCACCCCCGGCTCGACGAGCAGGCTAAGCCTACGGTTCCCAAGCAACCCAAGCCCGCCGCCTCAAAAAAGGTGATCACTTTCGGTCAAACCGCCCCCGCAAACCCATTTTCGAAGCTTCCGAACGTTCATGGCCCTGATGAAAATACGGGGACAAGCCAACAACAAGTAGAGGGTCCCACCATCCGGGTCTCCGCCATTATCGCAACCGATCAACGCAAAGAGGCTCTGATCTCCTTCGGCGGCGCCGAAGACGTGAAAGCCTCCGCGGGAATGCGATTCGGCGACCTGATCGTGGTCGCCGTCTCGGAAACCTCGATCCGAATTAGGATCGGGAAAGCCGAGAAGACGATCGCGGTTGGAGAGGAACAGAAGCTGTGGATCAACGAAAACAGAAACCCCTGATTGTTCTTGGATTGGCGCTCGCCGCCACCACAACGCAAGCTGGAATCATTCGCAATGTCGCGGAAGCGCTCGCGATGAACAAGTTTGTGAAGGTATCCAAGAAACAAAACCTGCAGACTCCCGATGCCTTCCGAACGCTCAAGTTCGAGGCGAAGAGTATCGCGGTTCTCGAACCCCTGTTGATTACGCCCGGTTCGGCTCTCATCAACTATTCCGTGGCCGGACCCGACTTCAAGGACCTTGCCGCCACCAGCGGCAAAGCCGGACTTCGAGACGTCTCCGTCCCCGGCTCCATTTTCACGACCGGCGCAAAACCCGCGGCGCTCGAGCCTAAGTCAAAGGGAACCTCAGACCAAACAAGCTTTGTGCCCTTGGCCGACGCTTCTCAGTTCAAGCCCATCGGAAACGGGCTCGCCGAAACTAAAGCGATCTTCGAGGCGATCGGGATTGCGCCTGGCCCCGATGAAGCGCGACTGGGGCTCCCCAAAGTGATGCCGCTTCCGGCCGTGCATCGCGGTTCGCCGCGCACTATCGGTCAAACCGAGAGTTCTCAGGCCATTTATCAGGCCACCGGCTCCACCGCCCCAGACATGGGAGTGATCAGCACCGAAGGCCGCGCCCCAATCACACTCCAGGACTCGAAAGCAAAGGCGATTCAGGACATCAAGGTCAGCGTGGTCGCGAACAATGTCGAGCTGAGCCGAGTGCTTAGCATTCTGAGCGATCAAACGAAAGCCAACCTTGTGCTCCTCGTTCCGATCGAAACGAAACTGACGGTTCGACTTCAAGGCGTCAAGTTTGGCGAAGCGCTCAAGCATATCTGCACTCTCGCGGGCCTGAGCTTTGTTTATGCCAATGGAGCCTTCATCCTAGGCCCGGCCGACAAGCTGAAGGCTGGCTATTCGAAGGAATGGAAGCTCCAGTACCCGGAAGACATCGACACCAAGCCGGTGGACCCGCCCGTGGACAACCGCGTTAAGCCACCGATCGATCCTCCCGCCGAGGAGATCATCGCCCGAACAATAAGCACGAACTATATCGACGCTACGTCGCTTTCGGAGTCGATCAAGGCTCTTGTCGGCGAAGGCAAGCTCCAGGTAGCCCCGGGGCCTTCGCAATTGTCCCCGTCGATCGTCGACCGAGACACGCAGCAGACCACGGGCGTCAGCACCGGCGTGATCCAAGGCGACGGTCGCCAGGTCTCCCGAACGCTCATTCTGCGCGGACCGAGAGCCCTTGTCGAAGATGCCCTTAAGATCGCCCGCGATCTGGACGTTCCGAGAGCGCAAGTGGCCATCTCCGTGACCATTCATGACATCACGGACAACGCTTTGAAAGAGCTAGGCGTCAGTTGGGAGTTGGGTGGTTTCACGATTAACGAAACCCCGAGCAACAACGGTGGCCTGAACTTGGGACGTATCAGCCGAACCGGGACCAGTTTCACCGCCGCGCTGAAGGGACTCGAGCAGACCGATAAGGCCAAACTGCTCGCCTCTCCCAGCGTCCGCGTCATGGACCGAGAGCGCGCGTTCGTGCTCATCGGCAGCCGATTGAAGTTCCCCGTCGTCTCAAGCTATTCGACGACCGGAACTCCGATTGTAACAACGCAAGAGGAGAAAGTCGGTGTGTATCTCCAGGTAGCTCCCCAGATTGCCAGCGATCGGACGGTGACGCTAACGCTTTATCCCCAAGTTTCAACGGTCGTCAGCTACGTACAGATCGGCGGCGGATCCTATCCGCAGATCGATTCACGCGAAGCCCAAACCACGTTGCGCGTTAAGAGCGGCGAGACGATCGTGATCGGGGGCCTCTACAAGGATGAGGAGCTAAGCAAGATTTCGCAAGTACCGATTCTTGCCCAGATTCCCCTTATCGGCGAGCTTTTCAAAAATCGCAAGAAGACCAAGCTGTCTTCCCAGGTGATCATCACCTTGGCCATCGAACTAGTTGATCCGGAGTAATCATGAACCTCGACAAATCCCTGGGCGAGATTTTTGTCGAAGAAGGGTACGTCAGCCGAGAAGAGCTGACGCACATTCTGGCGACCCGCGACGACACCACCGAGCCGCTCGGTGACCTGCTCGTTCGTCTGCGCAAAATCAGTGAAAAGCAGAAGCTCAAATGCATGGGACTGCAGATGGGCGTCCCGTTCATCGACCTGACTCGCGCGGAGATAGACGGTGAAACCGCCCGCATGATCGTCCACGCGACAGCCGTTCGGCTCTTGGCCCTTCCCATCGAGCGCACCGAATGCGCGGCCTCCGTCGCCATGGTCAACCCGCTCGATCTGGGTGCCCTGGATGAACTGGCTGAAGCCACCGGCCTCGACATCGATCCCCTGCTCGCTACCGAAGAGGATGTTCGCGATGCGATCTTCCGAACGTTTGGCGTTTATGACGACCTTGGTGAGATCGTGGGCGAGGC
>JBKJIP010000063.1:0-3041 GCA_046598515.1 Fimbriimonadaceae bacterium
CGTTGGCAGCGTGTTACTGCCCGGTGCGAGGACATCGTCGAAGTCTCGCACCGGGCAGTAACACGCTGCCGACGAACATGGTCACCCGGGTCGAGAGCTGGGATACCCAGAGCCAAGTTCCCTACGACGACAGCTTCCTAAGCGGATTCCGCGCCGAGCGGTACAACATCGGCCTCGAACCCGCCTTTGAATGGGCGAAGGGCATCATGGCCCGCATGATCGATCAAGATGTCCGCCAAGACATCGGCGGTGACGAGCAGCAGGTCCATTCGATCGACACCCAGTACGACGCGATCACCTTCAAGCACGTCCTCGTGCCGATCTGGGTCGGTGCCTACAAGTTCAAGAATAAGACTTATCGATTCTTGATCAACGGCCGTAGCGGCCAGATATTCGGTGAAGCCCCGATCAGCCCGTGGAAGGTTGCGCTCGTTGTACTTGCTGTCCTGCTGGTCATCGGTCTGATCGCCTTCTTCTCGCAGAAGAACTAGCATCTCGAGGTTGCCCATAAAATCGGGCAACCTCGCTGAGTCGGACTAACCCTCCGCCTTCACTGCCGCCCAAAGTCGCTCGAACTCGACCACCATCTTTTCGATGGCGTCGAAACCGCCCTGCCAGAATTCTCGTGAGTTCAAATCGACCTCGACGTATGCCATGAGCTCTTGAGGTGACTGCGAGCCACCGCGGCTCAGCATCTCCACGTAGCGATCTACAAACTCGGGCCCTCCTGTCTTCGCTTTTTGGAAGAGGCTTAGAGCAAGTAGCTCGCCAAAGGAGTAGGCATAGACGTAGAACGGCGCAAAGAAGAAATGGCCGATGCACATCCACCAGAGCCGGTGCTGCTCACCAAGCTTGATCGAGTCACCGAACATCTTGCCAAGTTCCTCTTGCCAGATATCTCCCAATCGCTCCGCCGACAGCTCACCCTCATCCCGCCGCGCCTCGTGGGCTTTAACTTCAAATGCGTAGAGCGCCGATTGGCGGAAGACCGTGGCAAAAACGCCCTCGATCTTTTCTCCGTAGAGGGCGAGCCGATCCTTTGTTGAAGCTTCGGCGACGATGCGCTCGAATACCAGCATCTCACCGAAAGTGGAAGCCAGTTCAGCAAGCGGCAGGGTGCCGTGGAAATCGAAGTAGTTTTGCGGGCGGCTCAACGAGGCGTGGGCGCCGTGGCCCAGTTCGTGAGCCAGAGTCATCACGTCATCCAACTTGTTCTGGTAGTTCATGAACACGACCGGATGCGTGTCCGGCGTGTTGTAGCTGCAGAAGGCGCCACCTTGCTTGCCCTTGCGCGGTTCGGCATCGATCCAGCCCTTATCGAAGAACTCCGCGGCCCGATCCTTCAGGACCGTACTCATCGACCCGAAGGACTCCAAGACGATCTCTTTGCCCTGCTCCCAGCTCTTCTTTTCTTTGCTGTCGAAGAGCGGGGCGTACCGGTCGATATGGGTCAGTTCGGGCAGACCGAGGATCTCGCGCTTGAGGTGATAGAAGCGGGAGACGATCGGGTAGTTCTCGCCGCACATCGAAACGACGAGGTCGACGGTCTCCTTTTCAAGTTCATTGCTGAGGTGACGGGAGTGCTCGGCATAGGGGTGCTTGCGGAGGCGGTCGCCGACCTTTTTGTCCAGCAAAAGCGTGTTGTAGGTGAAGACAAACGTTCGCTCGAGTTCCTCGATGCCCGCTGTGAGGCTATCCGCGGCCGCTTGCCGAAGCTCTCGGTCGGAATCGCGAAGGAGCGCGAGAACCTCGGGTTCCGTCATCTCGGTGGGTCCGTCTTCCTTCGGCTTCTGAAGGCGGAAAATGTGGGTGGCGAGCAGCTCTTCGTACATCCGCACCCAAGCGCGAACACCCGTGTTGGCCGTTTCCTCGAGGATGACCTCCTCGGGTTCGCTCAGCTTATGGTCGCAATACTTGCGAACGTTCTTGAGATAGTGCCGGTAGTCGCCGAGCGCCGGGTCTTGGATGATCACATCGGCCCGATCGGAGGCGATGTCCTGGATCTCGAGCTCAAAGAAAAGCAGCTTGACGTTCGCCCCGCTCATCCGCTCCATCTGGTCGGCCAAGAATGCGCCCACTTCGGGCGTCGCGCTGTCGCAACTGTAGATCAAGTTCGCGAAGGTGATGGGCTTGGCCAAAAGCATGAGGATCGCCTCGTACTCCTTGAGGGCGTCGGCTAGGTGAAGGGGGCTAAGTTCGCCCACTTTGCCGCGATATTCGGCGTCGAAACGGTCAGCCCGAGCATGCACCTCGTTCCAGGTTTCCTCGACGCGGGGATCATCGATCGAGGCGAAGAGGGACGAGAGGTCCCAACGGACATTCGGAAAAGGAAGTTCAGCGACGGCGCTCATTGCCTAGATTATGAAGGCTCGCGAGTGTTTGGCGAGTCTAAGGGCCTTTTTGGTACAACCTGCTTTTACGATCGATTGGCAGTCGAATGCAAGTAACCATGAGCGAAGGATTGAGCCGTCACGATAGGGTCTGCGCGATCTGGTTTCTGGTCGCGTTCGGACTATCTGTGGCGCTGGTCATCGCGACCGTCGTGATGAGTATCCGGACTTACCCCGCAGCTCTTGGAAATCTGCCCTATGCTTGGCGAGTTATTGCCTTCCTGGATTTGCTCGCCATCGGGGGCCTTGTTGTGACGATCCTGAAAGATCCAGATCGGTCAGTCGAACGGAAACCACGACCGACGTGGCGCGAAGCAGCGAAGACTGCCCTTTGGTATTGGCTTGGAATCTCCGTCGGTCAGGTATTCACCTTTGCCGTGTCCCGAAACACCGACCGCCTATGGCTTACGGTTGGTTTGATGCCGTTGGCGTACCTCGTCCTTCTCATCGCTTTTCGATTGATTCGCCCTCGGCGGCCCAAGTGAATCACAGAAGGGTGAGGAGGGTCCGCAAAGAGTTAAGCCCGCCGTGGTGAGCGGCGGGCGAGCGAGTGAGTGATGATCCGTTCTATTGAACGGTGAGCGTCACGGTCGTGAGGAAGGACGTGTAGACACCCGGCTTCACGTCCTTCCTCACGACCGTGACGCTCAC